>CALVXC010000005.1 GCA_944368805.1 uncultured Bacilli bacterium | reverse complement strand
CGCAACTATATGAATTTTCTTAGTTAAATGCAACCTTTTATAAAAAAGGGGTTGCGTTTAGAAAAAAATCTCAGATTTTTTACAAAATCGATTAAAAATATTGAAAAAAGTATTGCCAAATTAGATAAAATACGGTATACTGTAATAGTCATTGGGTTTAAATGGGCCTGTAGCTCAGCTGGTTAGAGCGCACGCCTGATAAGCGTGAGGTCGATGGTTCAAGTCCATTCAGGCCCACCATTTATGGCCCGTTGGTGAAGTGGCTTAACACACTGCCCTTTCACGGCAGCATTCATGGGTTCGAATCCCATACGGGTCACCATTATGTAATTTAACCGTTGTTTTTCAACGGTTTTATTATATTAAGAATTATTCTGACTTTAATTATTACATCAAATTTAAAAAAATATGTAATAGGTAGAATTTATCAAGTTAAATGCCATACTTATAAAAAACATGATTGTGCTTAAAAAATTTTAATATTTATATAAATCTTTATTTAAAAACTTTATTAATAGTTTAAAAAAAATATTTTTTATGTTATTATATATATAATTATTTAAATATTTTAAAGGTGATGAAAAATGACAAATAAAGAATTAGCTGATTTAATGTATCCTAATGTAAATAAAACAGTTGAAGATTATGAAAAACTTTATCCAAAACGAGATTTAAAACAAGGAGCGATTGTTACTCGTTTCGCACCTAGTCCTACTGGTTTTGTCCATATGGGGAGTTTGTGTTCAGCGTTTATTGGAAGAAAAGTAGCTAATGATACTGATGGTATTTATTATTTAAGAATTGAAGATACTGATCAAAAAAGATCAGTTGAAAATGGTATTCAAGGTATTATTGATGACTTAAATAATTTTGATATAAATATTGATGAAGGTTTTGTTTCTCAAACAGAAGAAATAGGTAACTATGGACCATATTTACAAACCAATAGATTAGAAATTTATCATACTTATGCTAAGTATTTAGTTGAAAATGATATGGCTTATCCATGTTTTTGTTCTAGTGAAGAATTAGATGAAATTCGTAAAGAGCAAGAAAAGAAAAAAGATCGCCTTGGTTATTATGGAAAATATGCTAAAGATCGGAATTTAACTAATGAAAAGAGAGTTGAACTTATTAAAGAAGGAAAACCTTATGTTCTACGTTTAAAATCAACTGGTGATTTTAATAAAAAAATTGTTGTTAATGATTTGGTACGTGGTAAAATAGAATTTCCAGAAAATGATATTGATCATGTATTAATTAAAAGTGATGGTGTTCCAGTTTACCATTTCGCGCATGTAGTTGATGATCATTTAATGAAAACTACGCATGTATTAAGAGGTGAAGAATGGTTATCATCAACACCACTACATATTGAATTATTTAAAAAGTTTAATTTTGATATACCTAAGTATGCTCATTTAGGTTTAGTTATGAAAGTAGATGAAAATGGATCAAGACGAAAATTATCCAAAAGAAAAGATCCTGAAGCAGCCGTTAGTTATTATCATGAACAAGGTATTCCTGTTGAAGCTGTTAAACTTTATTTAATGACTATTGCTAATTCTAATTTTGAAAGTTGGTATGACGCTAATAAAGATAAGAGTATTGATGATTTTAAATTTGATTTTAAAAAGATAAGTGAAAGTGGAACTTTATTTGACTTAGATAAATTATTAAATATTTCTAGAAATTATATTAGTCGTTTGAAAGCTTCAGAAGTATATAATCAAACTTTAGAATACGCTAAAGAATACGATCAAGAATTTTATCATTTGTTAATTAAATATAAAGATTATTCGATTGCTATTTTCAATATCGAAAGAGAACAAAAAAAACCACGAAAAGATTATGAACGTTTTGGCAATATTAAAGACGAAGTATGGTATATGTATGATGAATTGTTTGATATGGATAATTTAAAATATGATTGGATGAAAATTACTGATAGAAATGAAATAGCTAATATTTTAAATATATATATTAATGAGTATTATGATGAAACCGATAGTAAAGATGAATGGTTTGAAAAAATTAAACAATTAACTAATCGTTTAGGTTATGCAGCTAATATGAAGGATTATAAAGAAAATCCTGATGATTTTAAAGGTAATGTAACAGATATTAGTACAGTTATAAGAGTTGCTTTAACATCAAAAGCTCAAACTCCTGATTTATATATGTTATTAAAATTAATTGGAAAAGAAAGAATTTTAAAACGTTTTAATAAATTTATAAAATAACATTTTGTTATTTTATATGGCCCATTGGTGAA
This sequence comes from uncultured Bacilli bacterium, assembly GCA_944368805.1. Lineage (GTDB taxonomy): Bacteria > Bacillota_I > Bacilli_A > RF39 > UBA660 > CALVXC01. The sequence continues at coordinate 35,421 of CALVXC010000005.1, read as the reverse complement.
GAGGTTTAACACGTTGCCCTCTCAAGGCAATATTCATGGGTTCGAAACCCATATGGGTCACCATTAGGAAAAAGAAGTCTTAATTTATAAGACTTTTTATTATTGATTTATCTGAAACTATTTTGACGAAATGAATTTTTAGTTAAAAAATTAAGTGTTTAATTAAAATAATCTATAGTTCTAATTTACTTATTAGGATAGAAGTGTTATAATAATAGTAGAATAATGGTGATAATATTGGAAAAATGGCATACAAAAAACATTGAAGAAATTTATACAAAATTAAAAACAAGTAATTTAGGGTTAAGTGATAAAGAAGCCAGTTTACGTTTAAAAAAAGATGGATATAATGAGTTAATTAATAAAAAGAAAAAGACTATTTGGCAAATGATTTTATATCAGTTAAAAGACGCAATGATAATAATCTTATTTATAGCTGCTATTGTTTCTTTTCTATTAAGCGAAATGGCTGAAGGTATTGTTATTTTAGTTATTATTGCTATAAATGCAATTATTAGTATTGTTCAAGAAAAAAAAGCAGCTGATGCAATTGAGTCATTAAAAAATATGAATGCACCAACGGCAAGAGTTTTAAGGGAAAAAGAAGAAAGTTTAATTTTAGCTAGAGAATTAGTTAAAGGCGATATTGTTTTATTAGAAGCAGGATCTATTGTTCCGGCTGATTTAAGGTTGATTAAAGCTAGTAATTTAAAAATAGACGAATCGTCTTTAACTGGTGAATCGGTACCGGTTAATAAAAACATTGAAACTATTACTAAAGAAGATATATCTTTAGGTGATCGTAGTAATATGGCTTATAGTTCATCATTAGTTAATTACGGAACGGGAATGGGGGTTGTCGTAGCAACTGGTATGAATACGGAAGTAGGTAATATTGCTCATATGCTTAGTGATACTGATGAGTTAGATACACCATTAAAACAAAAATTAAATTCAGTTGGAAAAACTTTAAGTATAGTTGGTTTATTAATTAGTTTGGTTATTTTTATAATTGGTTTAATATATGGTAATGATATAGTTACAATTTTAATGTTAGCTATTTCTTTAGCTATTTCAGTTATTCCTGAAGGACTTCCAGCTACAGCAACAATTATTATGGCTTTAGGTGTTCAAAGAATGGCTAGAAAAAATGCTTTGATTAGAAAATTACCAGCGGTTGAAACTTTAGGTAGTACAACAGTTATTTGTTCTGATAAAACTGGTACTTTAACGAAGAATAAAATGACCGTAACGAAATACGCTTTATATGATGAATTTATAAGTGGTAATATAGGAGATATTAAAAATTTTAAAAAACAACAAGATTTAATTTATGCATCTTGTTTATGTAACAACGCTAGTATTAATCCTGATAAAAAAGGTGAAATAATTGGCGATCCTACCGAAGGGGCATTTATTTTATTCGCGCAAGATTTAGGAATTGATCAAATTAAATTAGAAGAAAAATATCCTAAATTATATGAGCAACCTTTTGATTCTGAACGTAAAATGATGTCAACTATTCATTCAGTAGAAGATAAGTTAACAGTTTATACTAAAGGTGGTATTGATGAGGTTTTAGCTAAATGTAATTGGATAGTAGTTAATGATAAGATTGAACCTTTAACTGATTTATTAAAAGAGAAAATTATTGATTTATGTTTAAGAATGTCAGAAGATGCGTTAAGAGTTTTATCTTTTGCTAAAAAGGAAATTAATAAATTACCTAAAGATAATGAAGGCGTTGAAAATGATTTGATTTTTATTGGTGTTTTTGGAATGATTGATCCACCTAGAGAAGAAGTTATTAGTGCCATTGCGACTTGTCATACTGCTGGTATTAAAACTATTATGATTACAGGTGATCATAAAGTTACTGCTAAAGCAATTGGTGAAAAATTAGGAATTTATCATGATGGTGATTATATTATTTCTGGTGAAGAGTTAAATAAAATGGATGATAAAAAATTGGAACAAGAAGTTAGGAAAACGACTGTTTTTGCTAGAGTTTCACCAGCAGATAAATTAAGAATAGTTAATGCTTTACAAAATCAGAAAGAAGTAGTAGCTATGACTGGTGATGGAGTTAATGATGCTCCAGCTTTGAAAAAAGCTGATATTGGTATTGCTATGGGAAAAGTAGGGACTGACGTTTCTAAAGATGCTGCTGACATGATATTATTAGATGATAATTTTACAACAATTGAATATGCTGTTAGAGAAGGAAGAAGAATTTATAGTAATATTCAAAAAGTTATTCAATATTTGTTAGCTGGTAATATTTCAGAAGTTTTAGTTATTTTTATAACGACTGTTTTGAATTTAGGGGCACCTATTTATGCTGTTCATATTTTGCTTATTAATTTAATAACTGATACGATTCCAGCATTAGCTTTAGGAGTTGATCCTGAAAATAAAGATATAATGAAACATAAACCAATTAGAAGTGGTAGTCTGTTTGAAAAAGGATTAGTCTGGCGAGTTATTTTTTACGGTGTTTTAATTGCTCTTATAACTTTGATTACATATATTTATGCATTACAATATGGTACAAAAATAGCTGTAACGATGGCATTTAGTGTTTTAGCTATCTCACAAATTATTCATGCTTTAAATCAACATTCGCATACGGTTTCTATTTTTTCTAAAAATCATCCTAAGAATAAATATTTGTATGGAGCGATGATTGCTTCATTATTGGTTTTAATGTTAATAATTTTCATCGAACCATTAGCTAATTTCTTCTATATACATCCTCTTAATTTTAATCAATGGTTATTTGTTATTTTGATTTCATTTACACCACTTGTAGTTTTAGAAAGTTATAAATTATTAAGGAAGCTAATTAAACGATATTGATAAAAATACTTGCTTATGTTAAAATATTTTATAAATCTGTATATATTACAGATTTTATGCCGAAATAGCTCAGTTGGTAGAGCAACCGTCTCGTAATCGGTAGGTCGTAGGTTCAAGTCCTATTTTCGGCACCATGATGATTGTTATTCGAATTTTTATTCGATAGTAAGCTAACTAAAGATAGTTAGTTTTTTTATTCATTTGAAAAGTTATTCCACTATACTGGGATAATTTTTTTAGCAATAATCTAAAAAATATGTTAAAATATATTAAGTAATAAATGAGTTTAAAATATAAAAAAGGAGATAATATGGGAAGTTTAATTAGTTTAGGTTTAACTTTTGTAGTAGGAACTTTTATTTTAATTGGTAGTTTAATAATTATTTTTACTAAAAGTAATCAAAAAATTATTAGTTTTTCTCTTGCTTTAGCTTTTATAGTAATGATTGGTTTAGTCTTTTTTGAATTAATTTTTGAAGCAATTGAACATTTAAACAACATCTTCTATGTTTTAATTTTTGTTTTAATAGGCATATTCATTTTAAAAATATTAGATCATTTTATTCCTTATCATGAAAATACTAAAGAAAAAGAAAATTTATATCATATTGGTATTGTTTCAAGTATTGCCTTAATTATTCATAATATAATTGAAGGTATGGCTATTTATGGAGTTGCTTTAACTAATATTCAAACAGGAATTTTAATGGCTTTAGGTGTTGGTTTACATAATATACCTATGGGAATGGTTATTACAGGAACTATTTATAATAAAAATAGGAAAAAAATATTTTTACTTTTAACTTTATTAATGCTTTCAACTTTGATAGGTGGTTTATTTATGGCCTTTTTAAGTTATTATATTAACGAATTTGTTTTAGGAATATTATTAGCCATAACACTAGGTATGTTATTATATATTTCTATATTTGAATTATTGCCTAAAGTAGTAAATAATATAAAGAATAAAACGAATATTTTTGGAATTATAATAGGGATAATAGTTATTATCTTTACGTTATTATTTCATCATCATTAAGATATAGACAAAAACATTTGTTTGCGTTATAATTGAATTGGTGGTTATATGAAAAGAATTATTTTACATATCGATGTTAATAATGCCTTTTTATCTTGGAGTGCGATTTTATTATTACATCAAGGTTGTAATTATGATTTAAGAGAAAAATATGCTGTTATTGGTGGCGATGAAAGTAAACGTCATGGTATTGTTTTAGCTAAATCACCATTAGCTAAAAAGAAAGGAATTAAGACAGCTGAAACTTTATTTAGTGCAAGAAAAAAATGTCCCAATTTAATGATTGTACCACCTAATTATAAATGGTATCAAAAAAAATCTTATCAATTATTTAAACTATTAAGTAGTTATACACCTGATATTGAAGTTGCTAGTATTGATGAGTGTTATTTAGATTATACACCAATCAAAAACTTGTATGGTGATGTGTTAGAATTTGCTAAAAAATTACAGCAAGAAATTTATGATAAATTAGAATTTACAGTTAATATTGGTATAGCTAATAACAAACTATGTGCCAAAATGGCTTCTGATTTTAGTAAACCTAATAAAATTCATACTTTATTTGATGATGAGATAGAAAATAAAATGTATCCATTACCAATTAATGATTTATTTGGAATTGGAAAAAAAACAACAATTAAACTGCGAAACTTAAATATTAATACAATCTCAGACTTAGCTAATAGTGATCCAGAATATTTGAGTAAATATTTTAAAAATCAAGCTTTTAAAATGATTGAGTGGGCGAAAGGAATAGATGATAGCCCCGTTATTAGTGAGAATGTTGAACGCAAGGGAATTAGTAATTCCACTACTTTAAGTCATAATTTAGTTTATAAAGAAGAAGTATATCCAATTTTAGAAGCTATAAGTGATAATTTGGCTATTGATTTAAGAAGTAAAAAGAAATATGCTTCAGTAATAGCTGTTACATTAAAAGATAAATATTTTAGAAGCTATTCACATCAAACTAAATTAAAAAATGCTACTAATATAACTAGTGAAATATATGATGTTTCTAAAAAATTATTAGATGAGATGTGGAGTAATGAACCAGTTAGATTGGTTGGTATTAGACTTGATAATTTAACTAGTACCTCACCTCATCAATTATCGTTATTTGATTCTTTAGAAAAACATGAAGAAAATAAAGTTTTAGATGAAACAGTCGATAAATTAAAAGCTAAATATGGTTCACAAGTTATAAAAAAAGCTTCGTTAGTTGACAATAAAATTAAAAAGAAATATTGATTTGTTTCTTTTTTTTTTGTACAATGTAATAGGTGATAATGTGAATGACAAAATAATAAAACAAATAAGTTTAGACTTAAAAGTAAAAGAAAAACAAGTATTAGAAACCTTGAAATTATTAGAAAGTGGTAATACCATTCCTTTTATAGCTAGATATCGAAAAGAAGTAACTGGAGCTTTAGATGAAGAACAAATTAGACAAATTAATGAAGTTTATTTATATCAAGTTAATTTATTAAAACGAAAAGAAGATGTAATTAGATTAATAGCTGAAAAAGATTTATTAACACCTTTATTAGAACAAAAAATTATGGACTGTCAAAAATTAGTTGAAGTTGAAGATTTATATCGTCCATTTAAAGAAAAGAAAAAAACGAAAGCAACTGAAGCAATTAAAAATGGTTTAGAACCTTTAGCTAAAAAATTGTTAACATTTCCTAATGAAGAACCATTAGTTTTAGCTGGAAATTATGTAAATGATAAAGTAAAAACGCCAGCTTTAGCTCTTGAAGGAGCAAGCTATATTATTGCTGAAATGATTAGTGATAACGCTTCTTATCGTAAATGGATTAGAAATAATACTTTTCATTATGGTGAAATAAAAAGTAGTAAGAAAAAAAGCGCTGTTGATGAAAACTTAACTTATGAGATGTATTATGATTATCATGAACCAATTAAGTATATAAAACCTCATCGTGTTTTAGCGCTCAATAGAGGTGAAAAAGAAAAAGTTTTAACAGTTAATATTGAATTTGACAAGAAAAAAGTTGAAGATTATTTAGCAAATAAAATTATTAAAAATAATAACTCTTTAGTTGTACCAGTAATTAAAGAAGCAATTAGTGATAGTTATAAAAGATTAATTAAACCAAGTATTGAAAGAGAAATTAGAAGTGAATTAACGGAAAAAGCTGAAATAGTAGCAATCGATAATTTTGGAAAAAATTTAGAGCATTTACTTTTAACACCACCAATGAAAGATAAAATAGTCTTAGGTTTTGATCCAGCATATCGTACAGGTTGTAAATTAGCTGTTATCGATCAAACTGGTAAAAAATTAGATATTAAAGTTATTTATCCACATGAACCGAAAAATGAATATGAAAAAAGTAAAAAAGTTGTTTTAGATTTAATCGATCAATATAATATTGATATAATTGCGATAGGTAATGGGACTGCTTCTAGGGAAAGTGAAAAGTTTATTGCTGATGTTATTAAAGATGCGCAAAAGAAAGTAGAATATATTATTGTAAATGAAGCTGGAGCAAGCGTATATTCAGCTTCTAAACTAGCTATTAAAGAATTTCCTGACTTACATGTTGAACAACGTAGTGCGATTAGTATTGGAAGAAGATTACAAGATCCTTTAGCTGAATTGGTTAAAATAGAACCTGAAAGTATAGGTGTCGGTCTATATCAACACGATGTATCAAATAAACTGTTAACTGAATCTTTAAACTTTGTTGTTAGTAAGGCTGTTAATATGGTAGGTGTTAATATTAATACTGCAAGTAAAGCTTTACTTAAATATGTATCTGGTATTAATCAAAAAAATATCGACAAGATAATTCTTTATCGTGAAGAACATGGTAGAATTAATTCTAGAAAAGAAATAAGTAAATTATTAAGTAATAAAACTTATGAACAAGCAATTGGTTTTTTAAGAATAATAGATGGAGAGAATATTTTAGATAGAACAGCTATCCATCCTGAAAGTTATGATATCACTTTGAAACTTTTGGAAAGTTTAAATTTTAAAGTAACTGATATTGGTAAAGAAAAGCTAATTCATACATTAGATGAAATCAATTTAGAAGATTACGCTACTAAATTAAAAACTGATATTTATACTTTAGAAGATATCGTTTCTTCACTTAAAAAACCGAATCGAGATCCACGAGATGAAATGCCAAAACCATTACTTAAAAGTGATATTTTAAAAATAGAAGATTTAAAAATTGGTATGAAATTACAAGGAACAGTTAGAAATGTCGCACCATTTGGGGTTTTCATTGATATTGGTCTTAAAAATGATGCCCTCGCACACATTTCTAAATTAACTGATCGTTATATTAAAGATCCGATGGAAGTAGTTAATGTTGGTGATATTGTCGATTGTTATGTTGATGAAATATATTTAGATAAGAAAAAAGTTTCTTTATCATTATTAGAACCTCAAAAAGTTTAAAATTAAAGTTCAAAATTAGTTTGGACTTTTATTTTTCTACATTTTTTTTGTTTTGAATATGATATATTTAAAATGTGAAAATGGAAATGAAAAAAATTTAAAAGAAAGGATGCTTAAATGGAAGATAAAAAGTCAAATGGTTTTGGAATTTTATTGATTTTAATTTTAATTGCGTTATGTGGTTATTTTATATGGATGTATTTTTCTAGTGATGATAAAACTAATGATAATACTAACGATAATAAAAACAGTAGTGAACAAAAAGAAGATACTTTAAATGAGGAAGAAGCCTTAAAAGAAATTGAAGAAAAATATATGATTGCAATTAACACTTATAATATCAAAGACAAGTTTACCTTAGCTACTGAAAAAACAAAAATTGATGATAAAGAATATTATGAAATAACTGATTATGAAGACGTTATGAATAATGTATTTACTTCTGATGGCCAAATTGAATTTGAAGATTATCACAAAGAATATATTCATAAAAAAGATGATAAAGTTTATGTATCAATAGAAATTATTGATAATGAAATTTCGTATAGTGATAATTATAAAGAAACTACTTTTGAAAAGAAAACAATTGAAAGTGATAAAATAACTTATAAAGCTATATCATCATATGAAGGAATGGATGACGACGAAGAAGATTTTATCCTTGTTAAAAAAGATGACAATTGGTTGGTTGATGAGTTCCATTTTCCATATAAGAAAACTGAATAGTCAGTTTTTTTAATTTATAAGAAATTATAGTAATTATATTTTTTATTAATTGAACAATTAATTTTAATTTTGTTCAAATAAAAATTAATTATTGAAAATTTATATTAATTGTGTTAGAATAATCTTATAGTGTAGGAGGATAGAATGAAAAAGATAGGAAATGGTTTAAAAAATTTTTTTAAGAATTTAAAAAATACTTTAATTTTAATGGATAAGAAAAAATTATTAATTATTATCTTGATTATAATAATTATAATTATAGTTATTTTAGTATTATTATTAAAACCAAAAACAATTAAATGTGAGCAAACAGTTGAATTTGATAATATAACTAATAAAAATACGGTTGAAATAACTTATAAAGGAGATACTATTAAAGAAGTAAAAACAACTTTTGATTATAAAACAGAAGATGCAAAAGATGTTATTACGCAAATAAAAGATTCGATGCAAAATTTAAGTAAAGTTTATAAAAATGTAACAGGCGTTACTTTTAATCAAACAAAAGATAAAGCAACAGAGTATCAAGCTGTTCAAACTGTTGATTTTAAAGAAATATCTGATGAAGATTTAGCTAATATTGGGATTGTTCGTGATTATGAACAAGCTAAATCTAACTATGAAGCTTCAGGATTTACTTGTAAATAATTGTTGACAAAAAGTATTTTATTTCATATAATATTTATATCGCTGTGATGACTGGTGTGGAAAGCCACGAGCAATATGTTTAAGAGTGATTCTTCTAAGAATAAGTAAGGTGGAACCGCGAATATTATTCGTCCTTGCATATACTTAGAAGTTTTTTAATAAAAGGAGGAAATATGGAAGAATTATCAATGGAAAAAATGGTTAATTTTTGTAAACAATATGGCTTTATTTTTCAAGGAAGCGAAATTTATGGAGGTTTGGCTAATACTTGGGATTACGGACCTTTAGGTAGTAGACTAAAAAATAATATCAAAGATGCTTGGAGAACAAGATTTATTCAACAAAGACCTAATTCTTATGAAGTTGATGCTGATATTTTAATGCATCCCAAAGTATGGGAAGCTTCTGGGCATGTAACTAGTTTTTCTGATCCTTTAATCGATTGTAAAGAATGTAAAATGCGCTATAGAGCTGATAATTTAATTAGTGATTTTAATAAAGAAATTAATCCTGATATAATGACCGAAGAAGAAATGGTAAACTATATTAAAGAAAATAAAGTACCTTGTCCAAATTGTGGTTCTTTAAATTTTACTGATATTCGTCAATTTAATTTAATGTTTGAAACACAAAGAGGTGTTACTAAAGATAATAAAAACACTATTTATTTAAGACCTGAAAATGCTCAAGGAGAGTATGTTAATTTCTTAAATGTCCAAAGATGTATGCGTGCTAAATTACCATTTTCAATTGGTCAAATCGGTAAAGCATTTCGTAATGAAATAACTCCTGGGAATTTTACTTTTAGAACAATTGAATTTGAACAAATGGAATTTCAAACCTTTTGTAAAGAAGGGACTGATGAAAAATTATATGAATATTTTAAAGAATATGGAAAGAAATTTTATATTGATTTAGGTATTAATGAAAATAAATTACGTTTTCATGATCATGATAAATTAGCGCATTATGCTAAAGCAGCATGTGATATTGAATATTTATTTCCTTTTGGTTGGGGAGAAATAAATGGAACACATAATCGAACTGATTATGATTTATCACGTCATCAAGAATATAGTGGTAAAAGTATGGAGTATTTAGATCCAGAAACTAATGAAAAATATATACCATTTGTTATTGAATCAACTTATGGGTTAGATCGTAGTGTTTTGGCTATTTTGTTTGATGCTTATCATAAAGAAATTTTAGAAAATGGTGAAGAAAGAGAAGTTTTGAAATTACATCCTTTTCTATCTCCTTATAAAGTAGCTGTTTTACCACTTGTAAAAAAATATCATAGTGAAAAAGCGCAAAAAGTTTATGAAAAATTAAGTAAATATTTTATGGTAAGTTATGATGAAAGTGGTAATATAGGAAGAAGATATCGTCGTCAAGACGTAATTGGGACACCATTTTGTGTAACTGTTGACGATGAAACATTAGAATATAATACAGTAACTATTCGTCATCGTGATACAATGGAACAAGTAACGATTTCGTTAGATGAAGTTAAAAATTATATTGAAGAAAAAATTATATTTTAAGGTATAATTAATTATTAATTGCATACAATATTAATGCCAAGGTTTTATTTTGGCACCTAGGGAGTGTGTCCCTAGGTTTTTTGTTGTAAAAAAACAATAAATCTGGTACAATAAAATTAGAGGTGGAATTATAATGCCAGAAAATAAAGAAACTTTTGTTGGAATGGAAAAATATTTAGAAGATATAGAAAAAGCTATATATGAAGAATATTTTGGATTTAGAAAAGATAATGTTCATAAACCGTTAGATCAATATGAAATTTTATGGAAATTTAATAAGAAAGCTTTTCAATCATTGAATGAAAAAAAACAAATTAGTCAGGAAAATAATAATCGTTATTCATTGCTTCAAAATAAAACGATTATAGGTTTATTGGAAAGAGAAAAAAGTAGTATTGAAGAATTAAAAAAAGCAGAATATGTTTATCCAGCTTATATGAAAAGTATTAAAGCTAAATTAGATAGATTAGAAACAAATGGATATTTTATTAATAGAAGTATAAATGAAGATTGGAAAGAATATTTATGTTTAATGAGAATATATAATTTTAGAAAATTAGATAAAAAAGAAGATGATAATGAACAATTTTTAGAAAATTTGGCTTTAGCTTCATTTATTGGTGAATTGCGAAAAGTTGTTGATACGTATGAACAAGAACGTATGCGAAAAATTGGTACAAAACAAGTTAATAGATTAATTTTTTCCAATCCTGCTTTAGAAATATTTTCTTTAGATAAATTGAATGATGAACAAAAATTTTATATATTAGCTTTATCAGGAAATGAGGTAAAAAATTATTTTAAATCTAAAGAAACAGATAAACCTTCCGTAAAGTTACAAAATTTTAAGTTTCTTAAAACATTTGAAGAAAAAAAGCAACAATTAGCTAATAGAATTATTGATATTGTTTTTGGAAATTTATATAGTCAAGCTAAAAGTAATGAGTTAGATGATAATGATTTAATTGTTATTAAACAATACATTAAAACTATTAAAAATTTTATGCATAATTATCTATATAAAGATCCATATGATAATAAAGTAATGACTTATGATGAGTTAATTAAAAAGAAAATAACTATTCTAGATAAAAGCGATTTAAAAGAGCAACCAAATAATATATCAAGTGGTAAAAGGAAAAATTAGAATAAATAAATTAAATATTTAACTTTTAAAACCTAATGACATGAGATTAAAAGAAGGGTGTAGTGAAGTAACTGATTTTCAAAATTATAAAAAAGCATCTGTTTTTGTTATGAAATCGATCATTTAGACGGATTGAATTTACTGATAAGGCTTTAGAAATCAAACATATAACTAGTGAAGAAAAGCGAATCAATTTAGGGAAAAACATCCCTTAGAAATAATAACTAAAATGGACATTTTAAACAAGACGAAGTTTACAAAATTTAAAACGAAATTATTAAAAAAATAAATTCATATTAAAAAACATTGTTGGATTCAAACAATGTTTTATTTGTTTAAATAATCATTAAATTTTTCTACTATTTCTTTAAAATAGTTATCATCAAATGGAGATTTTAAGTTATTTTTATTGATTATCTCAAGGAAAGTATATTTACCCCCTAATTTGCATAATTGAATATATTTATCCCATCCTTTATTTACATTATCTAAACTTAACAAATAAAGTTGTAGAGCAACACTATTTGATAAAGCATAATCAATATAATAAAATGGGTTTTGGAAAATATGACTGATTAATTGATAACCGTTACCATTATTTAAATATTCATTGTCACTATAGTCCATCCATGGTCGATAAATTTTATCAAGTTTTTGCCAACATTTTTTGCGCTCAAAATTAGTCCAATTAGGATGATCGTATATTTCATGTTGAAATTCATCAACTAAACATTGAAAACAAAAATCGCTAAAAGTAGTAAATAGTTTTTCATAAACGTATTTTTGTGGTTTATCGAAAAAATAATTCATATATGGCAAAGTTAATAATTCCATACCTTGCGAATGAATTTCACATGTATCAAAAGTAGGCCACCAATTTTCATAATATTTTAAATGACGTGATGAAAATAGTTGAAACGAATGACCGAACTCATGAATTAAAACACAAACATCATAACTAGTATTATTAAAATTGGAAATAAAAATTGGTACTTGGTATTTAGGAATATAAGTTGTAATACCAATATTAAATTTATTTGGTTTAATATCAAGATCCATAAGTTCTTTATCAACCATCATTTTAAAAGTATTATAAATTTCCGGTGATATTTTTTTATACATTTTTAAAGCTTGGTTAACTAAAAATTTAGAATCACCTAAAGGTACCGGATTACCATCTTTAAAAAGAATGGGGTTATCATAATATTTTAATTTTTCAACTCCTAATTCTTGGCGTTGTTTTTCTTTTAATTTTAAGACAAAAGGAACAACGTATTTAGCTATATTTTGTCTAAATTTAGTAATATCGTTTACATCATAACCTAAACGACGCATTTTAATATACCCAACTTCTGTATAACTATTAAAACCTAATTTATGCGCTAAAGAAGTTCTAACTTCAATTAAATCAGATAAAATTTTATCTATTTCTTGTTCTTTAACTAATAAAGCTTCCTTTTTTATATTATTCGCATCAATTCTTACTTTTTGATCATCAGAAACAATATATTTATTTAATTTAGTTAATGACATTTCTTGATTGTCAAAATTTACTTTAATAGAAGTTGTTAAGTCACTATATTTATTAGTTAATTTTTTTTCTGAAGCTACTTGTTCATTTGTTTCATTACTTAATAACCTCACTTCTAAATCGGCTATTTGAAAAACTTTATTACCGATCTTTTCTTTTAATTCTTCTTTAAAAGGTGAAGCTAATAAAGCTTGGTAATATTTTAGTTTTAAATTTTCCATAATTGGCTTGTTTTTAGCAAAAAAAGCTTCTTGTTCGATAAAATATTTATCAGTAACATTTAAAAAATAATTAATGCAACTTAACCATTCCATTGAAAAAAAGTCATCTCTAATTTCATTTATTTTTTCGATAATATTAAGTTGTTTATCGATAGTTTTAGCTTTATTTAAATCGGTTAAAAGTTTTTCGTAAGATGTTATTATTTTATCCATATCTGGTTTAATATATTTTAATTTCATATTTATTCACTAGTTAATTTTTGATACACGTCTTTGATATCGATAAGCAAATCTTTATTAAAGGAATGTTTAATATTATCATCTACATATCTAGGAGTTAAATGTAAATGATAATGTTTAATTTCTTGACCAAGACCATTATTTTGAATTAAAGTTAAACCATCAATATGTAGCTTTTCTTTTAATAAGCTATATAATTTTTTAGCAACTTTATTAATATGATTTAAAGTAGTTAAATCAATATCAATAATATTTTCATAGTGCTTTTTAGGTACGATTAATAAATTACCATTAGTAGTTGGGTTAATATCTAAAAAAGCTTTTACAACATCATCTTCATATACTGTATATGAAGGTATATCACCATTAATTATTTTACAAAAAATACATTCCATAATATCTTCCTTTCTAACTAAATTATATCACTAGAGAAAACAGAAGACAATACTATTTAATTTTTTCAATAGTTACTTTAATATTATGTTTTCTGCAAAACATCATGAATGTTTCAAAAGTAATTTTCCGTTTACCACTTTCATATTTTTGAATGCCATCACGACTACGATTGACTGATTTAGCAAATTCTTTTTGAGTTAGTTCGGTCCATTCTCTAATAATGCGCATTACATCTTGAACTTGATAGTTATTAGCCACTATTTTCATTTAATCACCTCCATATTGGTATAAATAAGTATACATTGTGTATGTATGATAAGACGCGAAATGCGCTCGTAGTGGGCGCTTTTTGTTAATGCTTTATTTATATAAAAAACAAAATAATAATAATTTTTTTAAATTATTTTTTTTCAATAGTCACTTTAATGTTATGTTTTTTACATAAATCCATAAAAGCTTCCAAAGTGATTTTTCGTCTACCACTTTCGTATTTTTGAATACAACTATAACTTCTATTTATTGATGATGCGAATTCTTTTTGGGTTAATTCCGTCCATTCTCTTATAAAACGAACAATATCTTTAGGTGGATAATTATTAGCAATTATTTTTATAAAATCACCTCCATTTCTTATTTATTATTATTGGCAAGTATACAATACGTCTGTATAATTAAATGCATAATGTTGCCAAATTGTGCGCATTACGCGAATGTATAAAGAAAGAGGTGAGAAGGTGAATGGTAAGAAGATATTGATAATCATTTTAATTATTATTGGATTAGTTATAAATTATTTTTTAGCTTCCTTTTTAGCAAATTTATTAAATATAAGTGATGTTGTATTTAAATCAATGACAGGAATGACACCGGATATAAAAGGTAATATTATGTTGTTTATTGTTTTTGTCTTTATTGAATCGTTAATTATTTTAAAAATTTATAATGTTCGTGTTAAACAAAAATGACCTTAATAGGCCATTTTATTTAATTTTAGTGAATATCTGCGAATATTCTATTATATATTGCAATAATTTAACATTTTTTATACAAAATATAGAGAATTATTGATTTTTTTGGTAAAATATTAGTTGGAGATGAGACTTATGCATAAATTGGAAATTAAAGATTTGTATGTGAGTATTAATGATAAAGTTATTTTAAAAGGTTTTAATTTAACTGTTAATAGTGGGGAAATACATGTTATTATGGGACCTAATGGTGCAGGGAAATCGACTTTATCGAAAGTTATTATGGGAGAGACTAGTTATAAAATCGAGAGTGGAAGTATTTTGTTTGATGATAAAGATATTACTAATATGACTGTTGATGAAAGAGCGCGTTTAGGACTTTTTTTAGGCATGCAATCACCGTTAGAAATAGAAGGTGTAACGAATGCTGATTTTTTAAGAAATGCTTTAAGTAATAAATTAGGTAAAGATTTTAAACTATTTGATTTTATCAAAGAACTTGAAAAAACAACTAGCTATTTACAAATGGATAAAGATATGATTCATCGCGATGTTAATTTCGGATTTTCTGGTGGTGAAAAGAAGAAAAATGAAATTTTGCAAATGTATATGTTAAAACCTCAAATGGTTATTTTAGACGAAATAGATTCAGGGTTGGATGTTGATTCGCTTAAAATTGTTGGCGAAAATGTTATGAATTATTACAGAAAAGCTAATCCAGGTATTTTACTTATTACACATTATCAACGATTATTAGATTATATAAAGCCTGATTATGTTCATATTTTAATAGACGGTAAAATTCAAAAAAGTGGTGATTTTAGTTTAGTTAAAGAAATTGAACAAAAAGGCTATGATCAAATTAAAAAAAGTTCAAAAACTGGTACTTGTATAATAAAGGAAATTAGTAAAAGTGAATAAAATACATATAGTTGATAATGTTATTAGTGAAAAATCATTAGATTCTAAAATAATTTTTAATACTTCTTCAGCTGATAATTTTTTAAATGTACATAATTTAGAATTTGAAATTTTAAAAGATACTAATTTAGAAATTGAATATTTAAATAATGAAGAAGTTAAACAAGCTATTAGTTTTAAAATTAAACCTAATGTTAAATTTAATTTATATGAAACACGTCAAGGAGTAAAAAATAAAATTCAATATAAATTCTTTTTAGAACAAAATGCACAAGTTAAGGTGACAAAATTTTATAATGTTAGTAGTATAAAAGAAATGACATCTTTTTATTTAAATGGCGAAGGAGCTTTGGCTAATTATAATTTTAAAACAATTAGTAATGATAAAGAAAAATATGATATTATGGTTTATCATAATGCAAGTAAAACTAATAGTTATATTAAAAATAATGGTGTTAATATTCAAAAAGGGAACTTGGTTTTTAATGTTTCATCGATTGTTTTTAATGGTAAAATTAATTGTGAGGTTGATCAAAGTAGCCGAATTATTAATTTAACTGATAATAAGTGTCAAATTAATCCTAATTTATTGATTGACGAAAATGATGTTGTAGCTAATCATAGTGCGAATATTGGAAAATTTAGTGATGAAGAGATGTTTTATTTACAAAGTCGTGGGCTTAATGAAACACAAGCTTTAAATTTATTAATTAAAGGTTTTTTATTAGAAGGGATTACCTTTAATAAAAGAGCTATTAAAAAAACAATTAACAATTATTGGAGGTGATAAAAAGTGAATCGCGAAGATTTTGAAATTTTAAACTCAGGTATTATTTATTTTGATAATGGGGCAACTACTTTAAAACCTAAAGTTTTAGCTTTAGCAACAGCTGATTATTATAATCATTATAGCGCTAATGCTCATCGTGGAGATTATGATATTAGTTTAAAAGTTGATACGATGTTTGAAAAAAGTCGTGATTTAGTGAGACGTTTAATTAACGCTGAAGATTTAAGTGAAATAGCTTTTACTAGTGGTGCTACCGATAGTTTAAACAAAATTGTTTTTGGTTATTTTAAAAATTGTTTAGAAAAAAATGATGAAATTATTTTATCGCGTAGTGAACACGCTTCTAATATTTTACCGTGGTTTGAATTAGCTGATGATAAAAAATTAAAAATACGTTATGTTGATTTAGATAGTGATTTAAAGGTAACTTTGGATAATTTAAAAAAAGTGATTACACCTAAAACAAAAGTTATTGCTCTTGCGCACGTAACGAATGTAATTGGTGATATTCGAAATATTAAAGAAATTATTACTTTAGCTCATCAAAAAGATATTTTAGTTGTTGTTGATGCTTCGCAAAGTATTCCACATCAAAAAGTTGATGTTCAAGCTTTAGATATTGATTTCTTAGCTTTTTCAGCTCATAAAATGTGTGGACCAACGGGAGTTGGAGTTTTATATGGTAAACGTAAATTATTAAATAATATTAAACCGATTATTTTCGGTGGTGGAATGAATGCTACTTTTACTGATGATGGTGTTAGAATATATAGTGAATTACCTTATTTATTGGAAGCTGGGACACCTAATATTGCTGGGGTTTTAGGTTTTGGTGCTGTTATTGAATATTTAAATAAAATTGGTTTTGATAAAATTCATGAACATGAGATGCAATTACGTAAATATGCGATAAAAAGATTAAAGGAAATTAAAAATTTAAATATTTATAATGAACATAGTGAAAGTGGTATTATTACTTTTAATATTGATGGGATTTTTGCTCAAGATTTAGCTATTTATTTAAATAAATATAATATTTGTGTAAGAGCTGGTAGTCATTGTGCTAAAATGTTAAAAGGACAGTTAGGTATTAAAAATACTTGTCGAATTAGTTTTTATTTTTATAATACTAAAGAAGAGATTGATAAACTAATTACGGTTTTAAAAAATGAAAATTTAAAAAATGAAATTATATAGTTTTTACTATATTTTTTTATTTGAATGTTAGTACAAAATAAAAAAATTCTTAATTAAGGAGATTTAGGTTGATTATAAATATTTAGTGGCAAATAACTTTTGATTGTGATATAATATTAATGGATGGTGATATAATGTATAAAGATAAAAAAGTCTTTATCTTAGGTATGGCTAGGAGTGGATATGAAGTTGCTAAACTTTTAAGAAAGTATACGGATAAAATACTTATTACTGATTGTAAACCGCAAAATGAAGAACATGTTAAAGAATTACAAGCTTTAGGTATTCAATATGTTTTAACTGATAAACCGGAAGAAATTTTAGATGATAGTTTTGAAATTATGGTTAAAAATCCTGGTGTAAATTATCGTAAGCCTTGTGTTCAAAAAGCAAAAAAATTAAAAATACCAGTTGTTAACGAAGTTGAAGTAACTTATAACTTATTACCAGAAAACGTTAAAATAATTGCTATTACGGGTTCAAACGGTAAAACAACAACGACAACATTAATTTATGAACTTTTACGTCATGCTGGTAAAAAAGTTCATTTAGGAGGAAATGTTGGAATACCTGCTTCTAAAGTTTTAGAAGAAATAAAAAAAGGTGATATATTAGTATTAGAAATATCTTCACATCAATTACAAGATTTTATTAATTTTAGACCTCATATAGCCATTATGACGAATTTATCGGAAGTTCATTTAGACTTTTTTGAAACTTACGAAAATTATAAAAGTTATAAAAAACGTATTTTTGATAATCAAACGGAAGATGATATAGCTATTTTAAATTATGATGATTCTGACGTTTTAGAAGTTAGTAAAAAAATAAAAGCTCAAAAATTATATTTTTCAACCAATGAAGTTCAAGATATATATTTAAGTGACGGTAAAATTTATTATCATAATCGTGAAGTGATAACTACTGATGAAATCAGATTAAAAGGTAAGCATAATTATGAGAATGCCATGTGTGCAATTGCGGCTGTTAAACAATTTAATGTTACCAATGAAGTTATTAAAGAAGTTTTAAATAGTTTTTGTGGTGTAGAACATCGTTTAGAATTTGTCACTAAAATAAATGATCGTAGTTTTTATAATGATTCTAAAGCGACTAATGTAAAATCAACTATTATAGCTGTTAGTTCTTTTAAAGATCCAATTATTTTATTATTAGGGGGATTAGATAGGGGACATTCTTTTGAAGAATTAACTCCATATTTAAATAATGTCAAACAAATTATTTGTTATGGTGAAACTAAAAATCGAATAAAAGAATATGCAGATAAAATTGGTATTGATTGTATTGTTTTAGATACATTAGAAGAAGCAACTAAGGGCGCATATAATTTATCAAGTGAAGGCGATATCATTTTATTAAGTCCTGCTTGTGCTTCTTGGGATCAATATGATTCTTTTGAAGATCGTGGTGAAGATTTTAAAAGAATAATTAACGAATTAAATCAATGAAAATTGATTTTTTTTTGTTTATTTTCAAAAATAAGTAGGAAAATGATATATTTTTATCGAATAATATAAGTAGGAAGAAAGGAGGAAAAATCATTCAAAATATTATTGAATTTTATCCAGCTATTTATGACAATATATTTAAAAAAGTAATGTTAAATCCTAATAATATTAAATATTTAAAATACTTAATTAACATTATAACAAAAATACCCTATAACGATTTAAATAATTTAATAGCTATTAATAACGAAATTCTTGTTAATAAAAAAAATCATAAAAATTCTCGAATTGATATTTTATTAAAAGTTAATGAACATTTTATTATTATTGAAATGAATAAAAATTTCTATCATGGTATTATTAATAAAAACTATAATTATTTATATAAAATCGGTTCTTTATTATATGAAAAAGGTGAAGATTTTTATAATGATAAGAAATTAATTCTAATTAATTTTGATAACTATGATTATTTTAAAAAAAATGAATTAATTTATAAATGTCAAATAAAAAACAAAAATTCTCAAATAGATAACAGAAATTTAGAAATATATCATATTAATTTAAAATATTTAAATAAATACTGTTATAATAAAGATATAAAAGATTTAACATTACTAGAAAGATATTTGTTAATGTTAGTAGTTATAGATAGTGAAAAAAGAAAAGAAATACAAGGAAGGGATGAAATATTGGAAAAAGTAAATAAAACAATTGAAGAATTTAACGAAGAAAGATTTAGGAATATCTTTGATGATATTGATGAGAGAATGTATGATGAGTGGGAAAAAGAATATCGTTATAAACAAGGAGTTAAATATGGTAAAAGACAAGGTAGAAAAGAGGGAATATTAGAAGCTAATTCTAATATAGCTATCAATTTATATAAAAACAAAATACCAATTGATATCATTACTAATTCTACTGGTATTACTAAACAAGAGCTAATGAAATTAATTAATTAGCTTTTTTAATTGTTAAAAATATGTTAAAATAAAAATGGAGGGATTGTATGAGTAAAATAAAAGTAATGACTATTTTTGGAACTAGGCCAGAAGCAATAAAAATGGCACCATTAGTTAAGGAATTACAAAAAAATAATTTAATTGAGACAATTGTTTGTGTAACGGCACAACACCGAGAAATGTTAGATCAAGTGTTAAATATTTTCGAAATAAAACCAGACTACGATTTGGACATAATGAAACAAGGACAAACTTTAGCTGATGTTACAACACGAGCTTTAAATGGACTTGAAAGTGTTATTAAAGAAGTTAAACCTAATATTGTGTTGGTTCATGGTGATACAACCACTACTTTCGCAGGAGCTCTAGCAGCTTTTTATAATCAAGTGGCGGTTGGTCATGTTGAAGCTGGTTTAAGAACTTGGAATAAATATTCACCATATCCAGAAGAAATGAATAGACAAATGGTAGGAGTAATGGCTGATATGCACTTTGCACCAACCGAAGTTAGTTTTAACAATTTAGTAAACGAAGGTAAAGCTAAAGATAAAATTTACATAACAGGGAATACAGCTATTGATGCTATGCAAACAACAATTAAAACTGATTATTATCATGAAGTATTTGATTGGATAAAAGATGACCGACTAATTTTACTTACAGCCCATCGTCGAGAAAATTTAGGTGATCCTATGCGTCATATTTTTAAAGCAATTAAACGAATTGTAACTGAATTTAATGATGTTAAAGTAGTTTATCCAATTCATATGAATCCTAAAGTTAGAGAAGTAGCCAATGAAGTTTTTGGTGATTGTGATAAAGTTAAACTAATAGAACCTTTAGAAGTTGTTGATTTTCATAATTTTTTAAATAAAGCATATATTATTTTAACTGATAGTGGTGGTATTCAAGAAGAAGCACCATCATTAGGAAAACCAGTTTTAGTTTTAAGAGATACAACCGAACGTCCTGAAGGAATAAAAGCTGGTACTTTAAAATTAGTAGGTACAACTGAAAAAGTTATCTATGAAGAGACTAAACAATTATTAACTAATATAGATGCTTATAATCAAATGAGTGAAGCTTCTAATCCATATGGTGATGGTCATGCTAGCGAACGGATTGTTAAAGCTATTATTGATAAGTATAAGAATTTCGACTAAAATCGGAATTTTTTTTATATTTGACATATAATTAATTAGATAGGAGTAGATTTCATGGCTAAAAAAGAAGAATTTAAAGAATTTGTCAAAAATAATCCACAATTATTAAAATATGTTAAAAATAACGAAATGACTTGGCAAAAATTTTATGAAATGTATGATCTATATGGTGAAGATGAACAAATTTGGTCTGATTATCAAAAAACAGAACCGAAAGTAGAAACAGTAAAAAAAGAAAATAAAATAACAGGAATGGCCGATGTTTTAACATGGTTAAAAATGATCGATTTAGATAGTTTACAAGAAGGTGTTAGCAGTCTACAAAGAGTGTTAGGGGTTTTCCAAGATTTATCGGGAAATAAAACAACAACAAATAACGATAAAGGAGAATATAAGCCGCGACCATTATATCGCCACTTTGAAGATTAATGACTTTAGAAACACAATTTAGGTTAAAAAGTAATCCTAATTACATTAAACATTTAAGAGAAAATGCTTATTGGTATAAGTATTTAAATCGTGATCCTAACGCTTTTACTCAATTTGAAGAAGAAGCTAAAGAACGTTTTGGCTTAAGACCACAAGATCGAATTAATCGGATGTTGGATACAATTGAAATGTTTAGTGCTCTTGTATCAAATTTTAAATAATGTTAAAATATCTTTGGTGATATTATGCGAATTATAAGTGGTAAATATAAACGTAAGCAATTAAAGGGTTTTAATATTGTTGGAACTAGACCAACAATGGATCGGGTTAAAGAATCGATGTTTGCAATGATTCAAAATCAAATAACCAATAGTATTTGTTTAGATTTATTTGCTGGAAGTGGAGCTTTAGGGATAGAAGCTATAAGTATGGGAGCTAAAGAGTGCTATTTCGTTGATAATAATAAAGAAGCAATCAAAGTAATTAATGATAATCTTAAAGGTATTAAAGAAAAGACTTTTGTTTTAAATAAAGATTATAAAACAGCTTTAAAATATTTTAAGACAAAACAAATTACTTTTGATTTAATTATTTTAGATCCTCCATATCAAACTCAAGATATTTTAAGTATTATTAAACAAATTGATAAATATAACTTATTAAAAGAAGATGGCTTAATTATAGTCGAAACAACTTTAGAATTAATAGATTATTATCCATGTGTTAAAACAAAAAAAATTGGTGATAAATTAATCAAAATATATAAAAAATAAAAAAAATTTTATTTTTTTTTATTTTTAAGCAGGAAAATGCCACCTTTTTATCGAATGATATAAGTAGGGAGGTGAATTGATGAATTTCAAATCAACGTTAGTTAAGCAAAATGAATTAAAAGATTGTGGACCTGCTTGTATAGCAACTTTAGTTAAATATTACCATGGATATATACCGCTAGAAAATTTAAAAAATATGTGTCATACAACTAAAAAAGGAACAACAGCTTTAGATATTGTTTTGACTTTAAAAAAAATCGGTTTTAAAGCTCAAGGTTTTAAGACTAGTTTAGATAAATTAAATAACAGTATTATCGTTTTTCCTTGTATTGTACATGTTACTTTAAATAATTCTTATAATCATTATATTATTATTTATAAAGTCGACTATAAAAAAGAAGTTCTTTTCGTGGGTGACCCTAAAGATGGAGTTAAAAAAATGTCATTTATCCATTTTGAAAAAATATGGAATAATATTGTTATTAATGCCTTTCCTATAAAAAAGATACCAGTAATAAAAATGAAAGAAATTTCTTTGTTAAAATATATTTTAAAAACATTACGTAATTATAAAAAGTATTTAATATCGATAGTTTCACTTTCTGGCATTATAACTCTACTTGTAATCTTACTCTCTTTTTATTTACAGTATATGATCGATGGTATTAATAATTTAAAATCTTTAAATTATTTTGTAATGGGTTTTGGTTTTTTCTTAAGTGTTTTTATTATAAAAATAACTTGTGATTTTTTACGAAATAAGTTTTTAATTTATTTAAATAATAAAATTGATTTAAAGATGACTAACGATATATTTAAACAAATCATTTACCTCCCGTATCATTATTATCATAATAAGACGACCGGTGAAGTTGTAGCTAGAATTAATGATTTAAGTAAAGTTAAACAAATAATTAGTCAATTTGCTTTATCACTATTTTTAGATTTACCTTTAACTTTTCTAACTTTAATAGTTTTGATTTGGTTAAACCAAACCTTAGCTTTAATTGCAATTATAATTATGCTAGGATATTGGTGTTTAATAATATATTTTAAACCTAATTATGAAAAGTATATTGATAATTTACAGAAACAAAATGCTGAAGTTAATAATTATATGATTGAAAATATTCGAGCTTTTGAAACAATTAAAGGTTTAAATATCGAAAGTAATGTTATCGATTATTTTAAACAAAAATATTTTAGTTTAGTTAATAGTAATTTAAAATTTAGTCGTTATATTAATTTACAATATTTTTTTAAAGAATTTCTTAATAATATAGGACCATTAGTTATTATTACTGTAGGTTGTATTTTGATTTTAAACCAAGAATTAACTTTAGGACAACTTATGAGTTTTAATACTTTATTAACATACTTTTTATGGCCACTTAGAAATCTAGTTGATTTAGATACCAATTATAAAGAAGCTCGAAATGCGTTAAAACGTATTAATGAACTTTTAATTAATCTTCACTTTAAATCTAATAATTTACGATTAAAAAGTGGGGAAATCGATTTTAAACACCTTAATTTTTCTTTTAATAATCGTGATTTAATATTAAAAAATATAAATTTTAAAATAATGGCAAGGCATAAAGTTTTATTGATTGGTAAAAGTGGTAGTGGGAAAAGTACTTTGTGTGCTTTACTTATGAAATATTATTCTGTAGCTAAAGATAAATTATTTTTAGACGGTTATGATATTAATGACTTAGCTGATGTTAGAGATGATATAGTTTATATTTCGCAAAATGAATTATTGTTTACAGATACTTTATATAATAATATAGTTTTAGGTCGTCAAATTGATAGTAATGAATTTTTAAAAGTAGTTAAGTTATGTGAGATTGATAAAATGAGTGATGATCATCTTGGTTATAATGAATTAATTGAAGAAAATGGTTTTAATTTATCAGGTGGTGAAAAACAACGTATTTTTTTAGCGCGTGCTCTTTTAAAAAATTTTTCCATTTTAATCATTGATGAGGGGCTAAATGCTCTTGATAAAGCAAGTGAACGTCGTCTTTTAAAAAAAATATTTCGTATTTATAATGATAAAACGATTATCATTGTTAGTCATCGTTTGGTAAATAAAGATTTATTTGATCAAGTTGTCAAATTAAAAAATGGTCAATTATTTAACTGCTAATAAATTATAAATAAGGGGGTGATAAAATTAAAACGTTAAATAATAACGAATTAGCGCTGATTAAAGGTGGTGAATTTAGTTTTGGACTAGCTGCTTTAATTAGTAGTGTAATTGTGTTTGTAAGTGGAATATTTGATGGTTATGTAAGGCCATATGCTTGTAGAAAGGAAGGATAAAGTGGATAAATTAAATAATAATCAGTTGAATAATATAGTTGGAGGATCTATTAGTTTAACTGGTAGTTTAGTCAGTGCTTTTGTTAATGGAATTGAGGCTATTATGGATGTTGGTCGCAGTTTAGGTACGGCTATTAGACGTTTAGTTTATGGGTATAAATGTTAGTTTTAAATAATAAATTAAAGATTAAATATATAAATAAATAAAAACTATTAGTTTTTTTAATACTAATAGTTTTTTAAACTAATAACTAAAAAACACCTTCATCACCGATTTTTCTTGTCTAAATAACTTAAAAGTGTTATAATATCACTGTACTTTAAGAAAGGAGGGATTATTGATGGCTACAGTTGTTGTGAAAAATGGAAATGTAGATGGTGCCATAAGAACTTTAAAACAAAGAAACGCAAAAGATGGTTCCTCAAAACGAGTACGTGAAATACAGGAAGGTTATTTAAAGCCAGGTGTTAAAAGAAGAAAAGCAAAACAAGAGGCTATTAAAAATAGTCGTAAACGAAATAGAAATAGATATGAATAAGAAGGTGAAATATGCGTCAAAAAATAATGAACGATTTAACCTTAGCTTTAAAATCAGGTAATAAGCAATTATTATCGGTTTTAAGAATGGTTAAAGGTGCGATTCAACTAGAAGAAATTAAAGTAAAAAGAGAACTTAATGATGATGAGGTAATTACTATTTTGAGTCGTGAAATAAAAACCCGTAATGAAGCGATTAAAGAATTTGAAAAAGGTAATCGTCAAGATTTAGTTACAAAAACACAAGAAGAAATTGATATTTTAAAACCTTATTTACCAAAACAATTATCCATTGAAGAAGTTCAATCAATAATTGCTGACGCTTTTAAGCAAATTAATCCTAAAGGACCATCTGATATGGGTAAAATTATGGGGTTAATTACTCCTAAATTAAAAGGAAAAACGGATATGGGAAATGTTAGTAAAATAGTAAAAGAAAAATTAAGTAATATTGCTTAATTTTTTTAATAGTGTTTTAATTTGAAAAAATATTCAAAATTGGTAAAAAAATGTTTCAATTTCATATAATTATGTTATAATAATAGTGGCTTTTTTAAAACACACGACATTGATTTTTATGCCTAGTGCTCAAATAGGGTGGTGTAAAAAGTTGAGATGTTCGGAGGAAAAAAACAAAAGGAGGAATGAAAGACATGGCTGTTGTGTCAATTAATTATTTATTAGAGGCAGGTGTTCATTTTGGTCATCAAACCAAAAGATGGAACCCTAAAATGAAAGAGTATATTTTTACTGCTCGTGATGAAATCTATATTATTGATTTACAAAAAACTGTTAAAAAGATTGAAGAAGCTTATAGTGCATTACATAATATTGCAACAAATGGTGGAAAAGTTTTATTTGTAGGTACTCGTAAACAAGCGAGTGATGCTATTAAAGAAGAAGCTATTCGTTCAGATTCATTTTACGTTAATCAAAGATGGTTAGGTGGAACTTTAACTAACTTTAAAACTATTAGAAAAAGAGTTAAAAGATTAGAACAAATTGAACGTATGGAAAAAGACGGTATGTTTGAAGTTTTACCTAAAAAAGAAGTCGTTAAGATTAAAAAAGAATATGACAAATTAAATAAAGTTTTATGTGGTATTCGTGATATGTATAAATTACCAGATGCTTTATTTATTGTTGATCCTTCTAAAGAAGAAATCGCTATTTTAGAAGCTAGAAAATTAAAAATTCCTGTTTTTGGAATTGTTGATACTAATTGTGATCCTGATATGGTTGATTATGTTATTCCTGGTAATGACGATGCTATTAGAGCTGTAAAGTTAATTGTTGGGGTTATGGCTAATGCTATTGTTGAAGCTAATGGTGGTAAGATAGTTGATTATGTTAGTGAAGATCATCGTAAAGAAAATGGCAAAAATGTAATGGAAAAAGCTTTAGAAACAGTTAAGAAAAAAGAAGAAAGACCTAAAAAAAGTGAGATTAAAGCAAAAAAAAGTGATGAATTAAAAGAAGCTAAAATGGAAAAAGTTTTAGAAAAAGAAGAAAAAGCCAAAGAAGAAATTAAAAAAGAAGAAACAAAAGATTTATCTAAAATGACAGTTGCTGAACTTCGTGATTTAGCTAAATCTAGAGAAATAAAAGGTTATTCAACCATGAAAAAAGCCGATTTAATTGAAGCTTTAAATTAGATGATAGTTATATCATCTTTAATTTTAGAAAGAGAGGGTATTTATGATAACTGCTAAAATGGTAAAAGAGTTAAGAGATGTAACTGGAGCAGGGATGTTAGATTGTAAAAAAGCTTTAGAAGCTAACGATGGGAATATGGAAACTGCTATTGATTGGTTAAGAGAAAAAGGTATTTCTAAAGCAGCTAAAAAATCAGAAAGAATTGCAGCTGAAGGTTTGGCATCTGTTTTGATTAAAGATAATAAAGCTGTAATAGTTGAAATGAATTCTGAGACTGATTTTGTAGCTAAAAATGACGAATTTAAAGAATTAGTTAATACAATTTTAGAAGAAATTATTAATAATGATGTTAAAACTAATGAAGATGTTTTAAGTATTGAAGTTAATGGCGAAACAATTAATGATTTAATTGTTAATAAAACTGCTAAAATTGGTGAAAAATTAAGTTTTAGAAGATTTACTAAAGTAGTTAAAGAAGATAATGAAGTTTTTGGTTCATATATTCATATGGGTGGAAAAATTGCTGTTTTAACTGTTTTAGAAGGTGACAATGAAGAGGTAGCTAAAGATGTAGCAATGCATACGGCTGCTATGCGTCCAAGTTATATTAGAAAAGCTGATGTTCCAACAGAGGAAATTGAAAAAGAAAGAACTGTTTTAAAAGAACAAGCTATTAATGAAGGAAAACCTGCTGAAATAGCTGAAAAAATGGTTGAAGGTCGTATTCAAAAATATTATAAAGAAATTTGTTTAGAAGAACAACCATTTGTTAAAGATAGTGATATTACAGTAGGAACTTTTGTCAAAAATAATAACAGTCAAATAAGAGAAATGATTCGTTATGAAGTAGGCGAAGGTATGACTAAAAGAGAAGAAAACTTTGCTGATGAAGTGGCTAAACAAATGGAAAATAAATAAAGGAAATCATTATAAAGTAACAGAAATTACGATATAGTGATTTCTTTTGTTATATTTAAAAAATTTTATTGTAATTATTGACAATCACTAATAATATATGATATTATTAGTCTAACACAAGTGAAGGATACTGATAGTTAACGTTAGGAGAGTGGTATTAAAAAATGAAATTATAAATTTACAATAATTAAAAGAATATAAATGGGTTGAATGTTGATTGAAAATCTTATTTAAAGAATGAAAATCTGAAAGGAATAAATTTTGGTTAAATATGAAAAAATTAAGAAGAAAGTGTTATAAAATTTATATTAGAGAATTGCGTCCGGAGATGACACAATGCCGAATAATACAAGTTGATAAAAAGTTAAAGGGATAAAAAAATGAAAGCATTAGTTAAACCTCTTTATATTAATGGTAATTATAATTTAAAAACAATTAAATATCCAGTAGTTGCTTATATCAAAGTTAGCACATTCTGTAATTTATGTTGTTCATTTTGTTCTCAAGGTGATGAGGTTAAAAGTAATATGGATTTTAAGCTTGTTAAAAAACTGTTTCGTGAATTAAAGTCTATTGGTATTGTAAATTTAATATATACTGGTGGAGAACCATTATCGAATAAATACCTTTGCAAAATAATGAAATATGGATATGAATTGGGCTTTAATCAAACACTTGTTTCTAATATTGTGGATTTATTTAAAAACAATAACGAAGAAGTTTTAAATTATATATCTTCTGTAGGAATCTCTTTACACGGAAATGAAAGTATTCATGATAGTATAGTTAATTGCCATGGAGCGTTTAAAATTGTAACAGATAACATTGAAGTTATATCGCGTTTATATAAAAATATTAACATAAATATAAATTGTACTTTGATAGAAGAGAATATGAGTGATAATAATATTGATTTTTTATTGAATTATGTTATGCAAAAAAATATCAAATTATGTTTTGGAAGATTAAATTATGTCGGATTTGCTGTTGATAATAAAATTATTCATCCTAATTTGTTTTTGGAAAAAATCGATAGAATAAAAAAAATATATAGTAATATTGAGATAAGTAACTGTATTGCTCGTTGCGTTTGTGATGATAAATACAAGTATTTATCACATAGTTGTGGTGCTGGACTTTCCATTATTTCAATTGAACCTAACGGTGATGTTAAAATATGTCCAACTTCTAAAATTGTTTTAGGAAATGTGAAGGAACAATCAATTAAAAAAATTTGGAAAAATTACAAAATGCTTAAATTTAAAAGCATGAAATGGTTACCTAATACATGTATAATGTGCAAAGATTTACTACATTGTAAAGGAGGATGTCATGCGGAAGATAATCAATTATTTTGGAAAGGTATATGTGATAGTACTGTTATATTTAAATGGAAAGAAATTTGGAACACGATGAGTAAACAAAAACTTATTTTAAATTCAAATCTGGTAAGGAAAGAAAAAGATAAAATCTTTATTATAGGTTGTCCTTCTGTAAGAGTTAATAAAATTGGATTTTGGATAATCGGATTGATAAATGGGCAATTTACTGGTGATGAAATTTTAAAAAAATGTAAAAAAATAAAAAACACGAAAGATTTTTTAATATCTTTATATTTGAATAATATTATAGGAGTAAAAAATGAGAAAGAGGCAATTAAATGATAAAGAAATTATAATATTTATTAATAATAAATACTATGTTGTTAATAAAGATACATTGTATTTAATTGAAAAATTTAAATTAAATTCTGAGATTTCATGTTTATCAAAAGAGATTGAATTATCTAAGCATAAAACGATAAAAATTTATAAAAGATTATCTAAAGAAATTAAAAATGTTAAATATTATGATAATAATATAGAATTAGAATTTCCATTAAAAATTCAGTGGAATATAACTAATAGGTGTAATTTAAAATGTAAACATTGTTATTTGGGAAATTTAAATAATCAACAGTTATCGTCGGATGAGTTATATTTAATAGCTGACAGATTAATAAATAGCAACGTTATTGAAGTTGGTATTTCTGGTGGTGAGGCATTACTTGTTGAAGATCTTCCTTATATTGTTTATAAATTAATTTCTAATGATATTAAAGTGAATATTTTTACTAATGGTTTGTTTTTAAAAAAATTTGAAAATAAATTGGTTAGTATTATGAAAAAAACTCCAATAGATGATTTGAGATTTTCTGTGAGTATTGACGGTTTAAAACAAACTCATGATATGATAAGGGGTAAAGGTACTTATGATAAAATAATGAATAATTTAACATATATAATCAATAGAGGTTATCTTGTTACAACCAATACAGTTTTATCTGAATTAAATTGTAAAGAGGTACCAGAATTATATGAGTTGTTGCATAGTATGGGAGTATATAAAATTCAAATAGCCAATTTAATTGATTCGGGAAGAGCTAATAAATCACTTAAAATTGATAGTATTTCTAAAAAAATGTTCATAAATGAATTACAAAAAGTGTTGATAAAAATAGGTAATGATAGAAAATTATTGTTTGCTGAAATCCCTGATGGAGAATGTGATAGTGATGTTTATTGGTTTGACAAATATGAAAAAAAATTTTTACAAAAAGAGCAATGGAAGTGTTCCGCAGGAATAGGTAAAGCTACAATTGATTATGATGGTACAATGTATTGTTGTCCATTTATGAAAAAATATTCGTTAGGTAATATATTAGATAAAAGTTTATCTGAGATTTGGAGTTCAAAAAATAGATATGAATTTTTAAGAGAATTAGCTAAAAACAACAATAATAGTAGAGTTTGTATAGTCGCTAAAAAAAGATTATGAAATCATAAGAAGCAAAAAAAATTAACTACAGAGATTAAAAAATATAAAATTAATTGATTTTTTCAAAAAATATTTAGTTTTAGTATAGAAAAGAGGTGTGAAATTGAAAAGGATTATATTGTTTTTGAAAAGAATATTTTCAAGAAAAAAAACAATAGTTTTGTTTCCTGAAAAAGAAAAACCATTTTTAGCTGAATGTGGAGGAAATTATTGTTCAGATTGGTGTTAAAAATTTTTAAAGGAGGAACTAGATGCCGTCTGTATGGAAAGAAAATAAAGAATTAAAAAAGTGGATAAAAAAAAATTATAAATATTTAATTGATGGAAATTTTAATTATGATTTATCTAATGTTATGTCTGATCCATTATTAGTATCGATTTCTAATTATATAGGTGTAAATAAAAATTATGTATATATCGGTTCTGGTATTAGTCAATTTATAAGTGTTATTATTAATTTAAATTGTTGGGATACTATCTATTTACCAGACCCAGAATTTGGTTTATATTCAAAAACAGCTGAAGCTAATAATAAAAAACGCGTTAAAATTTTTTGCTTGTATTGTGATGATTTTATAAACAAGATAAAAAAATATGATACAAAACCGAATGATTTATTGTGCATTTCCTCACCAAGATGGTTTTCCGGAGAAATGTTTACAAAGGAGCAAATTCTAGAAATTGTTTCTATATTTAAAGGGACTATTATGATTGACGAGGCATATGTTGATTATTCAAATGATGAAATTGGAATGCTAGAATTATGCCTTAAAAATGAAAATGTTATATTAGCCAGAAGTTTTTCTAAAAAATTCTATGCTTCCGGATTAAGAACTGGATATATTGTTACTAAAAAAAATTTAACTAATTTAAGAGGTGTTCTTATTCCTCCTTATTCTGTTACTACATATTCTTCCAATTTTTTTATAAAATTATTGAGTGATATTGATATGTTAGAATTATTTTATAATACTCGCCAATATGTCATAAAAAACAGAAATATTGTTTATGATATGTTAAAAGATCAATTTAATATAATAAAATCAAGCTCTAATTTTTTGACTATCATTTTTTCTAGCAATAATGAATTAGAAGAAGCCTATAGTGCTTTAAAAGGTCTATCTGGTATTCAAATTTTTAAAGAAAATATATTTTATATAAAAATATGGATTAGTGATGAAAAATTTTCTCAAATCGTAATAAATCGATTAAAGGAGCTAAAATAAATTTTATATTTATATACATTACCTGGTAGACATTTCAATTATCCTTGTATTGATAATCCAATGATTAAGGGATATTTGAAGAGGCAAGGAATCACTTCCCAACATGTTGATTTATCTGTTATGTTTTTAAAAAAATGTTTGAATTTAAATTATATTAAAGAAAATTTGTTTGATTATTATAATAAATTAAATCCTTTAAAAAAAGAACAAATTAATTTTTTAAGTAAAAATATGGATATTTTAAGAAAAAATGTTAGTAGTGAAGCAAGATTGTTAGCTAGTGAGAATTTTATAAAAGGTTTGAATTGTGTTTTAGAATATTACGATTTAAGTTGGAATAAAAAGGGTATTTTTTTTAAAAAACCTATAATAGACATTGATGAAATTATTAATCTGTCATTTTCCTCTGATTGTTCCGTATTTGATAGTGTTTTAAATGATGAACTTGATAAATTTAAAAACGATTTTATTTATATTTGTGTTTCTTATGATTTCCAATTACCGTTTGCGTTAAGATTTGCTAAAATGATTAAGGAGAATAATACAAATTCAAAAATTATACTTGGTGGTAATTATTTAACACATATTATTGATAATTGTGAAGAATTAATGAAAAAGTTTAAATTTATAGATGTAATTGTTTTTTATGGTTATTTAAATACTATATATGAATTGATTGAACATTATGATATTAATTTCAATAATGTAGTAAATACTTTTATAAGAAAAAATAACAAAGTTTTGAAAAACAATATTAAAAAAGACAATATAAATGATATAAGCTTGTATATTCCAGATTTTTCTGATTTAGATTTTAATTTATATCTAACTAGCAAAAAAACAATACCTTTATTATTAAATTATGGTTGTTATTATGGAAAATGTAATTTTTGTTCTCATCATTTTTATTACGGAGGATATTGTGCGATGGATTTTGACAAGATATGTAAGTTTATTAAAAACGAATATTTTGATAACAAGATAGAATGTATTATTTTTGTTGATGAATGTCTTCCTGCTAATGTTATAATAGATTTTGCATTGTTTTTGATTGATAATAATATAAAAATTAATTGGTTGATGGAAACACGAATAGACACTTTATTTTTAAATATTGATACTGTAAAAACACTTTATCAAAGTGGATGTAAATTTGTTACTTTTGGAATAGAATCTAATAGTAATGTAACGTTACGTAAAATGAACAAAAATGTTGATTTGAAAGTTGCTAAAAAAGTGCTGAAAAATTTTTATTTAAACGGAATAATTACAGCTGCTACTTTTATGGTTGGATATCCAACAGAAAAATGGTTATCTGTATTTAAAACATTTAATTTTATTAAACATTTTAAATATATCGATGTTTTTGGATTAAATATATTTAAGTTGGTTAGGAATTCGATTTTAGCATCACAAAGTAATGTAAATAAAACAGATGATCTTGGTCTTATTTATTCATATAAAGGTGAAAAAAGAAACAAAATGAGTAAAAAAATACTAAGAATTTATAAGAATAGAAAGTTCAAGAATCATTTTGAAGTAGAAAATAAAATATTAAATAGGGTAGAATATACTATTTTAGATAGAAGTAAATTTAGTTTGAATTTTAAATAATTTTAGAAGCGAGGTAAAACTTATGTCGGTTAAATTAAATGAGTATATAGATTTTAAAGATAATTATGTTGATACTTTTTTTCCAAAGGATAATGATACTTGGTCATCAAGAGTATTAGTTGAATGCATGGATAATATAAATTTAATGAGTGAAATAAAAGAATATTTAACGCTTGATGTTGTTCAAATTGATTCTCAAAAATTAGATGATATTTTTTCGATTTTAAGAGAAAAGAGTGTATATAATTTTAATTTGGCTATGGAATGTAACAGTAGTATAGATGAATGTTTCGATTTTGTTTCAAAGGGATTGTTATATTATGGCATACTGGAATCTCTTAACGAATTAAGTTCTTTTAGTAGTAATTTAATTAACGAAATAAAAAAAGAATATGGTAATAATTTTTTAAACATTATTCAAAAAATTGATAAATCTTGTTTATCTAATGATCATAAACTATTTTTTAATATTGAAGATACTGATAAGGTCATAGTAACTGATGATTTACTAAAAAAATATATAGTTATGAAAAAATGGCAAGATGAACAGCATGAGTTTTATTTAAAAGTAGTTGAACCCTTTGCATATGAAGTGGAAAAAAAATATATTGACAATAATCCTTTGCCTTTTGAATTAAAAATTGATTATCCACATTTTCATAAGAAAATACTACAACTAATATCAAAAGATTTAATAGATCTTGAACAATTATCCAAATTTTATTTAGCCGGAATGGGAAACGAACTTGTTAAATTAGTTGGTGGTAAAAGTTATGGCCTTATGATTTTAAATTCGTTAGGTATTAAAGTACCAAAAACATATGTTATACCTATTACTGCTAATAAATTCAATCTTGATAATTGTTTTGAATTAGAAAAAGAAAAACATTATGCAATTAGAAGTTCTGCTGATGTTGAAGATGGTAAAAATAATTCGTTTGCAGGAATGTTTGATTCTTATTTAAACGTTTCTTATGAAAATATTTTAGAAAGTGTAGACAAAGTGATAAATTCTAAATATAACAATCGACTTCAAGAATATATTAATATTAATAATTTAAGTCAACCTGAAATTTCTGTAATAATTCAAGAATTTAGAGAACCAGAATATGCAGGCGTTTGGTTGGGAGAATCAGCAACGTCTGGAGTACTGGAATATGTTTCTGGAAGTGGTGAAAAACTAGTTTCTGGTAAAGTTATTCCTAAAAGAGAAATTTGGATTGACAATACTTGTAAAAACGAACATCTCATTTCTTCTAAAGAAGGCTTCGTTGGTGCGAAATTATTGGAATTACAAAAAAAGTTTATTAACAATTCTAGTAATGTTGCAGATTTTGAATGGATGATTTTAGATGGTGAATTAATTATGTTACAATATAGACCTGTTACTTCTAAAATTGCTTTAATTAAAAATGAATTAATTGAAAATGAATTTACTAATGAAGGGAAACAGGTTTTTAATGGTATTGGTGCTTCATCAGGAGTTGTAACTGGACCTGCTAGATTTATAAATGGACGAGTATTGAATGAAATTAATGATTGGCATGATGGTGATATTTTAATGGCATGGTTTACTGATCCAGAATGGATGAGAATTTTATCTAAAGCATCTGGTGTTGTGACAGCAGTAGGTGGCTTTTTATGTCATACAGCAATTGTAGCCAGAGAGTTAGGAATTCCTTGCGTAATTGGAATTGGGCAAAATATGAAGGAATTATGGGATGAAAAAGCAATTACAGTTGATGGCAATAAAGGGATAGTTCATGGTGTAGTAAAAACAAAAAAAGGGGCTGTCTCAAAATTAAGTGATTGATTTTGTATCAGTCTCTTTTTGTTTTGGAAAAGGAAATTTCTCT
>CALVXC010000004.1 GCA_944368805.1 uncultured Bacilli bacterium | reverse complement strand
AAAGGTAGATAAAAGAAGTATTATTGAAAAAATGTAAAAAAAATATCAATAAATACTTGACTTTATCTAAAGAGGAAAATATGAAAATATTAAAACAAGAAAATTGGTGGGTATGGTTGTTATTACTTATTTTTTCTAGTGGTGCTAGTACGTTAGTGTTAGGTGCATTATTAGATGTATTTGATAAAAATGCATGGTATACTAAATGGTATTATTGGGTTATTGCTTTAATTTGCTTTATTTTTCCAGCATTTATTATGTTATATATCTTTTTAATTCAAATACTATGTTTAACAGCTTGCAAACTTAAAGTTCCAGGTAAAGAAATATATCTAACACCATATACTTGGATTTTGTGTTTAATAATTCCAATTATAGGCTGGATTTTACTTTTAGTAATGTTACTTTATTTACAAATATGGACTATTGTAATGCTTTATCGTGGTGCTGGTGAAGATTTTGATATTGAAAAATAATTATAAAAATTGAATTTAAAATAATTAATAACAACTTTTCAATCATTAATATTATTTAGTAAAAAAACGCGATAGCTCAATAATTACTTTTAAAATAAAAAACTAACAATCTTATATTTTTTATAAAAATACTATTAATAAATAAAAAATATAAAAACGTTTGTTTTTTTTATTAATTTGCGAACAAAATTTTTAAAGAATATTTTATATTAATTTACTATTTTAAATAAAAATGTTACAATAATAGTGGTGATTAAAATGGAAAAAATAACTAGGTCAGAAGCTAGAGAAAAAATAATGACCATTTTATATCAAGTTAACATTTTCAACAAAAACAAACTTGATTATAAACTAGATGAAATTATTAAAAATAATTTAGAAGTTGATAATGAATTTGTCAAAGATATTGTTTATGGAGTTACTACTTACCAAAATGAGATTGATTTTTTAGCGAACAAATATCTAAAAGATTGGAAAATAGAACGATTAGGAAATACAGATCAAGCCATTTTAAGAATTGCTATTTATGAACTTATTTATACAGATACACCTGATGTAGTAGCAATTAATGAAGCAATTGAATTATCAAAAAAATATTCCGATGATAATGTTTCCAAAATGATTAATGGTGTTTTAGATAAAATATATAAAAACAAGGTGGACAATGGAAAATAAATATTTGACAGTAAGCGCGATTACTAAATATTTAAAATACAAATTTGATACTGATGATAATTTAAAAAATGTTTTTATTAAAGGAGAAATTTCTAATTTTAAAAAACATACAAGTGGACACTTATATTTTTCAATAAAAGATGAAAAAAGCAAAATAAATGCTATTATGTTTAGTAATAATGCCAAAAACTTAACTTTTGATCCAATTGATGGAACGAAAGTATTAATTGTAGGTCGAATTAGTATTTATGAAGCAACTGGTAATTATCAGATATATGTCGATGAAATGCAAGAGGATGGAATTGGTAATTTATATTTAGCTTTTGAAAAGTTAAAAGAAAAATTAGCTAATGAAGGTTTATTTTCTGAAGAGTATAAAAAACCAATACCTAAATATCCTAATAAAATAGGGATTGTGACTGCTAAAACAGGAGCAGCTATTAAAGATATTATTTCGACTATTAAAAGACGTTATCCACTAGTTGAAATTATTTTATTTCCTAGTTTAGTTCAAGGAGAAAATGCAGCTAACGATATTTCTAATAAAATAAAACAAGCCAATAATTATGATTTAGATGTTTTGATTGTTGGTAGAGGTGGAGGTTCGATTGAAGATTTATGGCCTTTTAATGAAGAAATTGTTGCTAGAACTATTTTCGAATCAAAAATTCCTATTATCAGTGCCGTAGGACATGAAATAGATTTTACTATTAGTGATTTTGTGGCTGATTTAAGAGCTCCAACACCAACAGCAGCCGCTGAATTAGCTGTACCTAATCTACCTAATATAATGAATACTGTTGATCAATTAAATATTAGATTAAAAGAAGCAATTTTTAAAAAAATCAATTATAACAAACTTTATTTAGAAACTATTAAGAATTCTTATATTTTAAAAAATCCTTTAATAATGTTTGCTAATAAAAAACAACAATTAGATTATCTATCTGAAAAATTAACTAATAATATTAATAATAAATTAGATAGGCAAAAATTACGTTTAGCTAATTTGATTGATAAATTACAATTAGTTAATCCTTTAGATATATTAAAAAAAGGTTATACTTTAGTTTATAAAAATAACGAAGTTATAACTGAATTTAATAAAATAAAAAAGGATGATGTTATTATAATAAAATCTTTTAAACATGAATTAGTAGCATCAGTTCAAGAAAGTAGGTTAAGAGATGGAAAAAAATGAAAAATTTGAAAAAAAAATACAAAAATTAGAAAAAATAGTTGATGAACTTGAAAATGGTGAGATTGATTTGGACGATTCAATCACTAAATATTATGAAGCTGTCAAATTAGTTAAAGAATGTGATGATAAACTCAAAAACATTGAAGAAAAAGTTGTTAAAATGGTTGATTCAAATGATAAAAAAACCGATTTTGAAATAGTTGATTAATTATTTTTAAACAAAAAATAGACAATTAATTGAAAATAAAATTTGTTTTTAACATAGAAACAAATTTTAAATCAAATTGTCTTTTTTTATTTAATAATATTAATTTTTTCCAGTTCTTTTTTATATAAAGAATGTAACTTGTTTTTTTCTTTATCTGGTAAAAAAGAACATTCAATAGCATATTCATTCATTTTTATTATATCGTTAATTTTAAAAGGAAAATTATTTAAAAGTAATTCATATTCTTTAATTAAATCAGTATTTGATACAGTTTTATTATCAGTATTAATAGTTGTTAAAACGCCTTGTTTATATAAATCATAAATAGGATGATTTTTAATATTATCAATAGCTTTTGTATTGATATTACTTGTAGGACAGATTTCTAAAGCGATTTTATCTTTTTTTAATCTTTTAATTAATTCTTCATTGTTAATAGCTTTAATACCATGTCCAATTCTTTTAGCGCCCATATTTAAAGCTGAAATTATGCTTTCTTCATTACTTGCTTCTCCTGCGTGAATAGTAAAAGGTATTTTTAATTCATTTGCATATCTAAATAAATCTTCATATAATTCGTTTTTATATAAACTTTCTGCTCCAGCTAAATCAATACCAACAACTCCGTTATTTAAATATTTTTTAGCTAATTCGATTGTTTTTAAATTATCTTTTTTATTAGCTCCACGCATAAGACATAGAATTAAATTTGTTTTGATTGTTGATTTATTCAATCCATTTAAAACAGCTATAACAACTTCTTCTAAATCTAAACATTTTTTAGTATGAAGTAGAGGGGCAAATCTAATTTCAGCATATATAACATTTTCTTTTTTTAATTCTTCACATAATTCATAACTAACTCTGGTTAAGTTTTCTTTAGTTTGTAAAAGTTTTAAGGGAAGTTCAAATTTTTCTAAATACATATTTAAATCTTGACAATTTTGTTTTGCAATTAATCGTTCTTCTAGTTCTTTTTTAGAATATTGGTAATTAGTTAATTCATTTATGGTGTCTATTTTTAAAGATCCATCTAAATGAACATGTAATTCAACTTTAGGAAGTTTTTTTAAGTTCATATTTTATCACCAATTATATTATAAATTTTTTTTAATTAAAAAGCAAGAGAGTAAAAACTCTCTTAATTTTCGGCTTCTTCTAACATTTTTGTAATGAATATACCATATCCTTTAATTGGATTATCAACAACAACATGTGTTACTGCACCAACTATTTTTTCACCTTGAATAATTGGTGAACCGCTCATTCCTTGAACTATACCACCAGCTACATTTAACAATTCTTGATCGGTAATTTCAAAAGTAATGTTTTTAATTTCGTCATTACCGGTTTTTATTTTGGTAATATTGATATCGTATTCTTTAACATCTTGTCCTTCTAACACCGTTAAAATTTTAGCTGAACCTGTTTTTACTTCTTTTTCTTTGGCAACTTTATAAAGATTAGTGTTTTTTATTTCTTTAGTATATGTCCCAAAAATACCTTTAATGGTGTTTTCGGTAATTTCACCATTTACTTCTTCGTAGTTAAATTCAGCGTTTTTTTCACCGGGAACACCGTTTTCACTACGATCGACACTAGTAACAGTTGAATCAAAAATTTTACCATCTTTAATTTCTAAAATTTTACCAGTCGATTTTTCGATAATTTCATGACCTAAAGCACCAAATAATTTAGTATTAGGATCGATAAAACTTAAAGTTCCGATTCCAGTAATACTGTCTTTTACATAAATTCCTGTTTTATAAACGTTATTTTCATCTTTATAAATAGGTAAATTTATTGTTAGATTTTTATTATCACGAGTTATATTTAAAGATACACTTTCTTTATTGCTATTACTGATTTCTTTGACCATGTCATCAATACTAGTAACATTATTACCATTAACACTAGTAATCATATCTCCAACTTTAATTCCGGCTTCACTAGCTGAGTTTTTTCCATTAACTTCGTATAAACCAACAACCATAACGTTTTTTGAATTTAATTCGATACCAATATTTTCACCACCAGCTATAATATAATCGGAATAAGCAAAAATAGGAAATGGCATAATAAATAATGGAAGAAGAAGGATCATTAATGTTTTTTTGGTTTTTTTAAAAAACACTAAATCATCTCCTTTATTTGGTAGGTCACATTATTATTATGTTTATTAGTTAGGCATTTATAGTCTCTAATTTTTGCCAACTTTATTAAATGCGTGGTATAATAATAGTGGAGTTGGTTTTATGTATCGTAATACGTATGTTGAAGTTAATTTAGATCATATTAATAATAATGTTAAAAAAATTTTAAAAAAATATGATGATTATCAATATTATATTGGAGTAGTTAAAGGTAATGCTTATGGACATGGTATGTATGTTGTAAAGGAAATGATTTCTAGTGGAATTAATTATTTGGCTGTTTCTTGTTTAGAAGAAGCTATTGATATTCGTTATTATGATAAAAAAATTCCTATCTTATGCTTAGAACCGATTTCTTTAAAATATATTGATGATATTATAAGTAATCAAGTTACTATTATTATTCCCAATTTAGAGTATTTAAAAGCTTTATTAAAATTAAATTTTGTTTCTAAAATTAAAATTCATTTAAAAATTGATAGTGGAATGCATCGTTTAGGTTTTTCTTGTAAAGATTTAGTTAAAGAAGCTGTAACATTGATTGAAAATGATAAACGGATTATTTTAGAAGGAATTTTTACACATTTTGCAACTACAGGAATTGCTGATAAGAACTGGGATCAACAGTTAAATAATTTTAAAGAGATTACTAGTCTAATTGATTTATCTAAAATACCAATTGTTCATATGGGAAGAAGTTTAACATTACTTACTCATCCTAAAATTCCTTTTTGTAATGGTATAAGATTAGGAATTATTTTATATGGTTTTAATACGACACCTAAATATTCGAATAGTTTTTTAGATAAATTACGGCAAATAAAAGCTAATTATTTAATAAAAAAATATGACATTAGTGAGACTTCAACTGATAATGATATTGATTTAATACAATCTTTAGAACTTTATAGTGAAATTTTACAAATTAAAAAAGTTAAAAAAGGTGAGTATGTTGGATATGGAACTTCTTTTAGAGCTTTAAATGATATTATAGTAGCTACTGTAGGAATTGGTTATGCAGATGGAATAGGTAGAAAACATTCGGGTAGAAGTGTTGTTATAAATAAAAAAAGATATCCAATTATTGGAGAAGTTGGTATGAATATGTTAAGTGTTTTGATTGATGATACAGTTAAACAAACAGATATAGTTAAAATTATGGGTGATGGAATTAGTATTCGTGAGGTTAGTTATTATATTGGTAATTCAACTTATGAAACATTAGCGATGCTTCCTAAATCTTTACCACGTGTTTATATTAAAAATAATAAAAAAGTTTATATTGAAGAAATATAGACTTTTTTATTTGAAATTTAAATAATTAAATTTTAGAAAAGTTTTTTGGTTTTAATATTTATACTCGCAATCATTATTTCATCTAAAGAATGCATGTATTCGTTTTGGATAGTTTCTTTTAAAGTTTTTAATTGTAAGAGTGATAATCTTTCTAAATCATAAATTCCTAAATCATAGCCGTTACCACGCCAACGTCTGTTTATGCTTCTTGAATCATTTTTATCTCTTATATTTTTGTCGGGATTTTCATTATCATTTAAGTAACTACTAACATTGTTCCATTTTACATGTCCGTGTCCAGCTTGAATATCATCAGGTTTAGTATAATCGTATTTATGAACAGTACCATCGTCTCTGATTTCTGTTTTTGAAACGACATTACCATCTTCATCGCTTCCAAACCATCCAATTTTACTCATTTTTTCACCTCTCTTTCATCTATATAATCAACGACTTCATTTGTTTCGTCGTTAATTATTTCGATTCGGTAAAAATCTTTTAAGAAATCTTTATAGGCACGCATAGCTACTTCTAAAACTTCATGAACAGTTGGTTTATTTAAATCGAATGAATCTAATTCTTCCCATTCAATTAATCCATCAAAATCGTTATAAAGTTCTTCAGGAATTTTAGTTTTAGCGTCGCTAAAATCTGTAGTTCCGTCTTTATAATAATATTTAAATCTATACATTATTTTTCATCTCTCTTTCGTCTATATAATCAACGACTTCATTTGTTTCGTCGTTAATTATTTCAATTCGGTAAAAATCTTTTAACAAATCTTTATAAGCACGCATAGCTACTTCTAAAACCTCATGAACAGTTGGTTTATTTAAATCGAAAGAATATAATTCTTCCCATTCAATTAATCCGTCAAAATCTTCATAAAGTTCTTCAGGAGCATCCATATTTAAACTACTTATTTCTGTAGTTCCGTCTTTATAATAATATTTAAATCTATACATTATTTTTCATCTCTCTTTCATCTATATAATCAACGACTTCATTCGTTTCGTCGTTAATTATTTCAATTCGGTAAAAATCTTTTAAGAAATCTTTATAGGCACGCATAGCTACTTCTAAAACTTCATGAACAGTTGGTTTATTTAAATCGAATGAATCTAATTCTTCCCATTCAATTAATCCATCAAAATCGTTATAAAGTTCTTCAGGACTATCTGTATTTATACTACTTATTTT
Source organism: uncultured Bacilli bacterium (assembly GCA_944368805.1). GTDB lineage: Bacteria > Bacillota_I > Bacilli_A > RF39 > UBA660 > CALVXC01. The sequence continues at coordinate 33,458 of CALVXC010000004.1, read as the reverse complement.
CGTAGTTCCGTCTTTATAGTAATATTTAAATCTATACATTATTTTTCACCACCCGATTTTTAAATTTTAATATAATAATCATATTTTCTTTTAATTAATTGATAATTTTGACTGTTTTTAATAGAAACTTCAGTTTGATTAAGTAAATCTTCTACTTGAATTTTACCATCAAATACTTTTTGAATCATCGATAATATGTTACATTTATCATTATTGGTTCCGTATAAATATTTATCAAACAAGTTTTCAGCTTGTAAAACTGATGAAATTGCCATTGAAGCATTAATCTTATGCAATATAGATAAATTGTCTTTTTGTAATATAGTTATAGCTTTACGTAAAATTTTTAAACGAAGTAATTCGTTAGTTCTTAATAATTTATAGGAATGATCTAAATAAGCCGCTGTTAACTTATCAAAGAAAATTGGTAATAGTTCATAATTTAAATACCTATTAATACTGTTATTATATTCTAATTGTGAATGTATAATTTCATGAGCATATATTAAAGGAGTTAATATCGATAATTTATTTGTAAGAACATATTCACTAAATACTAATTTAATTATTTTATTTTCATTGCCGATATAAATAGGATTAAAATAACCCTTTTCTATTTCTAAATTATTATTAAAAATTACTGGTATGTTAAAAGGATGGGTGTTTTTGATATGAATATCAATTAGTTTAACAAACGAATTTAAATCACCATTTTTTATTTTATTTTGAATATTACACTCATTTATAATAGAACTTTTTATAAAAGGTATTTTATTTAAACAAAGATCTTCTTTTATAAAGACAATTTTACCTTTATATAATAATTCATCTTTATTAAATAATCTATCTATTTTAACATTTGGTATATTTTTAAGTAGATTAGATATTTTATTTAATTCAGAATTTACTACTAATGGTTCAATATTATAGTAATTATTTAATATTTGTTTTTCCATAATTCCTCCATATTGAATGTTCAAATTAATAGTATGTTGAAATAATGTTTTTCTTAAAAAAATAGCAAAAACTAATTTCGCTATTTTTTTATAATATGTGCAGTTAACATGATTTTAAATAGCGAATTAAATTCACTTATTTATAATCTACTGTTAGTATAATATAAATTTAAAACAATGTCAAACAATTTGAATTTGTAAAATAAATAATTATAAAAAAAACATGTTATAACATGTATAAAACTGAAGATACTATAAGCGCTAAAAGGGCTATAAGCAGAACGTAAGTTACAGCTTTTTGAATTTTAGGGTTCATTTTCTCACCTCACTATAATTATAATATATTTTTTCTAAAAAAGGAATAATTTTCAAAAAATATAATAAAGTTTATTAGAGGTGAATTATGAAAAAAGTAATGGACAAACTAGTAAACGGACTAAAAATTAATCGAAAAATGTTGTTATTTTTAATTGTTTTAGGACTAATTGCTTTAATTGTTGGATCGATTTTTGTAGTGATTTTAAATGCAACCGATAAAAGTTTAATCAAAGATTATTTAGAAACTTTTATTAATAATGTTGATAGTGGTAAATTAGATTATATGCAAGCTTTAAAAAATATTAGTATAAGTAACTATTCATACATTATTATTGCTTGGTTATTAGGAATATCAGTAATAGGTATTCCAATTACTATTTTTATGTACTTTATGAAATGTTTTATGGTCGGTTTTTCTATTGCCAGTATAATTATTAATTTTAAATTAAAAGGAACTTTACTCGCTTTTATTTATGTTTTCCCACATCATATTATTAATTTAATTATGTATACGGTTTTGATTTTATATTCACTTACTTTATCTTTGAAAATAGGGGAAGCAGTTTTGAAAAAAAAGAGTATTAATTTTAAATTAATTATCAATAAATATCTATTAATATTAATTTTAAGTTTAATAGTAATTACTTTAATGAATTTATTTGAAGTTTATATAACACCTATATTAATTAAAACTATTTTACCAATTATCAATTAAAAACAATTATATTTGTTTTTTTTTATCTATTTTGATAAAATATATGAGGTGAGAAAATTTTAAAAGTAGGTGAGTTAATGAAAGTAGTAGTAGGCATGTCTGGTGGGGTAGATAGTAGTGTTGCAGCTATTTTATTACAAAAACAAGGTTATGAAGTAATTGGCTTATTTATGCGCAATTGGGATGCTTTAGTTAATCAAGATGTTTTAGGTAATCCTACCTTAAATGAGACTGTTTGTCCTCAAGAACAAGATTATAATGATGCTTTAAAAGTATGTAAGAAGTTAAATATTCCCTTACATCGAATTGATTTTGTAAAAGAATATTGGGATTATGTTTTTACTTATTTTTTAGATGAACTAAAAAAAGGACGAACTCCTAATCCTGATGTTATGTGTAATAAATATATTAAATTTGATTTATTTGTTAAAGAAGCTAAAAAATTAAACGCTGATTATATTGCTACTGGTCATTATGCTAGAATTATAGATGGACAACTTTTAAAAGCTAAAGATTTGAATAAAGATCAAACCTATTTTTTATCACAAGTAACAAAAGATAATTTTCAAAATGTTTTGTTTCCAATTGGTGATTTAACTAAAGATAAGGTGAGAAAGATAGCTTTAGAATATGGTTTGATAACGGCTAATAAAAAAGATTCAACAGGCATATGTTTTATTGGTGAAAGAAATTTTTCTAAATTTTTAGAAAACTATTTACCTAATCAAGAAGGAGATATTGTTAATATTGATACAAATGAAAATTTAGGTAAACATATTGGCCTTATGTATTATACAATTGGTCAAAGACGAGGTTTAAATGTTGGTGGAACATCTAAAAGATTATTTGTTTGCGGTAAGGATTTAAAAAACAATATTTTATATGTTTGTGAAGGCGAGGATAATCCTTATTTATTTTCTACAAGCGCAATTATTGAAGATATTAATTGGTTAAGTAATGAAAAACCTACTAAATGTATGGCAAAGTTTCGTTATCGTCAAAATGATAATCCTGTTGAATTAGAATATTTAAAAAATAATAAAATTTTAGTAAGATATCCTCAAGGATTAAAAGCAGTTACTCCTGGTCAAGCATGTGTCTTTTATTTAGATGATGTTTGCTTAGGTGGTGGGATTATATCAGAAGTTAGAAAAGATAATCAAAAATTATGGTATTTATAATTTAGAAATTATTGACTTTTAATAAACGATTATTTATAATAATAAACTTGATAGGAGGCAAATATGAATTCAATTGATAAACAAAAAGTAGATGTTGTTTTAGGAACATTTTTTGGGGATGAAGGTAAAGGGAAAGTTATTGATTATTTAACTAGTAAAAATGGTTATACTGTAAATGTTAGAGCTAATGGTGGTAATAACGCTGGTCATACAATTGAAGTTAATGGCAAAAAACATGTTTTTCATTTAATACCATCTGGTATTTTAAATGAAGATACGACAGTTATAATTGGTAATGGGGTTGTGATTGATCCTGAAGTTTTAAAACGTGAAATCGATACTTTAAAAGAAAATGGTATTTCAATAGATAATAGATTATTTATTAGTGATAGTGCTTCTATTATTTTACCTTATCACATTTTAAAAGATAGGGCTCAAGAAGTAGATAGAGCAAATGAAAAAATTGGAACTACCGGTAAAGGAATTGGTCCAGCTTATGCTGATCGAGCTAATCGTTATCCTTTAAAAGTTAGTGATTTAGTTAATAATTATAAAGTATTTGCCATTAATGCTATTCAAGTAGCTATTAATGATTTAAACTATAAAAAATGTTTTGAAGAAAATAATTTAAATGAAGTTGAAGTTTCTAATTTATTATGTTCATTTTCTAAAGAATATAGTGAATTTTTAAAACCATATGTAATCGATACTAGAAGTAAACTTTATCAAGAAATCAAAAAAGGAAATACTATTTTATGTGAAGGTGCTCAAGCAACTATGCTAGATGTTGATCATGGTACTTATCCTTATGTCACTTCATCAAATGCAACGATTGGTGGAATTTTAACTGGAACTGGTTTAAGCCATAAAAATATAAATGATGTATATGGCATATTAAAAGCATATGCTTCACGAGTTGGTGAAGGACCATTTGTTACTGAAGAAAAAGGTGAAATAGGAGAAGTTATTAGAAAGTTAGGTCACGAATATGGAGCGACTACCAATCGTCCTAGACGTTGTGGTTGGTTAGATTTAGTAGCTTTAAAATACGCGTGTCAAATTAATGGAATTAATAAGTTAGCTATCAATCATTTAGATACAATTGGTAAATTAGATAATTTTAAATTATGTATAGCTTATAATTATCTAGATCAAAAAATAACACCACAAAATGAACAATTTAATATTAGGAATTATGGTAATTATGAACCAATATATGAATGTTTTGAAGGCGATTTTTCATTAGAAAAGGCTAAAGATTGGAATTCATTACCTAAAAGCGTGAAAGAATATATAAATTGTATTGAAGATTTAACAGAGACACCAATAACATTAATTGGTACTGGCCCAAAAAGAGAAAATATTATCGAAATCGAAAAACCAAAAGTAAAGATTTTAAAACCTTATGAAACATCTTATTAAAAAAGATGTTTTTAAATTTACCAACACTTGACACTTGACATTTGACAGGAACATGATAAAATGATAATAGGAGGGTTAAAAGATGGAAAGATTAAACGAAATATTACATGAACTTGGCATTTCAAAAGTAAAATTAGCTAAATTTTTAGGTGTATCTAGACAAATGATTTATAATTATTTAGATTTGGATGATTTAAATAAATGGCCTAAAGATAAAAAAGTTTTACTACTTAATTTATTAGGTATAAAATCAGCTGATGAATTAGATACTATTAAAGTAGATACTGATTATATATTAGATGTTGAGTCTAGAATTGATGCCCTATTTGAAAACGATGATAGGGTAGGCGTTAATAATGGTAATATTTTTAATGGCTTAAACGATACTAAAAAGGAATTGCTTTCTAACATCATATCTATTGTTAAAGAAAGACTTGAAGATGATGATAATAATGAAGGATATTATACAATGAAGTATTTATATCATTTTTTACAATCATTAGATAGTTCTAAAGAATTAAAATATATTTTGGCTTATGTATCTAAAGCAACTGGCTCTACTAAACCTTTAGAATTTGTTTTTAATGCTGATGATGATCAATTTACTTTCGAAAGTATTATGTTTTCAGCTATGACTTTATATAATAGTGATAATGTATCTAAAGCTAAAATAATCGAATCACACAAACGTTTTGTTAACCAAATTGAACATCGAATGGAAGAAAAAATGAGTCGTACTTTAGAATTAAATCATATTAAAGTTCAAGCTTTAAAAGAATTAGGTTATACTGAGATTACCGAAAGCAATGCTTCAGAAGTTTTCTATAAAATAGCTGAAATTCAATCACGAAAAGTATAAAAACAAATTTCCTATAATGTATATTATGTTAACTTCTTAAAATTAATATAAATGAGGAGGGATAAAAAATGGAAGAATTAAAAAAACAATATACTGATATCAATTCGCGCTCAATTGCTGCTTTAACTGTTATTATTTGGGCATCAACTTTAGTTTATTTTTCTGAATGTATTATTAATATTTCTCTATAATATAGTAAATAATAATAATAAACAATTTTATTTAAATTATTACAATTTTTTTAATTTCCATTATTTGGTAATTATGCTATTTATAATCTTATTTCACGAGAATTAAAAAGGAGATGCCATGAAAAAGTATTATACTGATTTAGCTTCAACTATTATTGCTTTATTAATTATTGCTGTTTGGGCAATTGTTCTTTCAATTGTTGTAATTGACATTATTTACATATATGCTATGTAGAATATTTTAATGTTTTTAGTCAATAATATTACTGGGTGATAAAATGAAAAAGAATAAGAAAATGCAATCAAATAAAGCTAATAAGCAAAATAATAATAAAAGTGAACAACAAAGTAATTTAACACAAAGTAATTACAATGCACAAAATTCTAGTTCACATTTTGATTGTAAATAACATTTACCCCTTAGAGGAATGTACCTTTTCGTACATTCCTTTTTAATTAAGTTTTTAAATAATATGATTTATTATCATGATTAAACTACCTATTATAAAGAAAATAGTTATTAAAAAATATTTTTTATATTTTAATGCTGTTGGTAATAGCTCATATAACGATATATGAATCATTATCCCAGCAATAATTGAATATAATAATCCCATCATTATATCATTTACTAATGGTGTTAAGAAAAGGAAAGCTAATATTGCTCCGAATGGTTCAGATAAAGCAGAAATCAAGGTATAATTAAAGGCTTTTACCCTACTTTTAGTTGCATAATATATAGGTACAGCTATACATATTCCTTCTGGTTGCTATCATTATGTAATGTAGCTTTCTTTAATAATATTCGACTCTTTAAAGTTGAAGTGTATGTCTACATTTCCATCTTCATGGACATCTATTTTTTCAATTAATCTTAACATTAAATTTCTATCTGGTTTTTCTAATGATAAGAAATCTTCTACTACTTTATTTAAATCTTTTGAAGCAGTTTTACTACTTTCTAATTCTTTTAAATATTCCTTTGCTCCAGCAAGTTTTTTTTCTTTTGTTTCTATATCACAATTTATTTTCTTCTCTACTCTATTATACATTTCTTCGCTAATTTTTTTAGTAGCTTTATCAATGTATGTACTATCTAAACTATTTTTTAATAACTCAATATCTTTTTCTAATTTATTTATATTCTTTTTAATTCCTTCTATGGTGGAATTATCATCATATTCATTGGCAACTTTTTTTACTACATCAGTTATATTTGCTTGTATAAGAATTTTTTTAATAGCATTAATTAATCCGCTTTCTAATTTGTCATAATTACCACCATGAGGAGTGCAAGTTCTATATTCTTTTTTAAATCTTCTATAAAAGTTACATACTGTATATGCTTTTCCGTGTTTATCTCTTGCTCTAATACTAATATTATGCCCACATTCAGCGCATCTTAAAAGTCCATCAAATAAATATTCACATTTCTTATCATTTCGCTTTTTTTGAGAAGGTAACATTTTTTGGACTTTTTCAAAAGATTCTTTATCAATTATTGCTTCATGAGTATTTTCTACAATTATCCATTGTTCTTTTGGATTATAAACTATTTTACGATATTTATAACTTAATCTACTTCTTTTATTTTGAATTAAATCTCCAGTATATAATCTATTTTGTAAAATTTTTTTAATTGTGTTATTTCCCCAAAAAACGTAAATATCACCATTATTCCCATTTCTTTTGAAATTCCTATTTCTCATAGCAGAAAATGTTGGTACTTTTTCTTCGTTGAATATATCTCTTATTTGATTGATTCTTTTACCTACTAAAAATAAATCAAATATTCTTTTAACGATTGGCTGTTCATCTTCATTTATAACCAAGTGATTTTTATCTTCTGGATCAACCTTATATCCAAATGGTGCACAGCCACCGACCCATTTCCCAGCAGATTGCATAGTATGAAGTGCAGTTCTTATTTTCTTTGATAAATCTTTTGCATACATATCATTAAGTATTGCCTTAAAAGGTGCAATATCATTATTTGCTGAATCAATCATTGTATCAATATTATCAGTTAATGCAACATACCTAACACCATGTGCTGGAAACCATTTTTCAACATATTCACCTGTACCAATATAATCTCTTGAAAGACGCGATAAGTCTTTTGTTATAACCATATTAACCTTACCATTTTCAATATCTTTTAACATTCTTTGAAATTCTGGTCTATCAAAATTAGTTCCTGTATAACCATCATCAATATAAATATCAACTAATGTATAGCCTTGTTCTTCAACATACTTTGTTAGTAATAACTTTTGATTTCCTATACTCTCACTTTCACCTAAATTATCATCTTCTTTAGATAGTCTTATATAAATTGCAACATAAAAAACTTTTATTATATTTCCTACCCCATTAAACATAATTTACCTCCAATCTATTGGAAATATAATATTTTCTTGTTACATTTTTATTATGCCATAATTGCATTAATTTGTCAGCCCCTCTATATTATTTTTTAAATAACATAGGATGGATTCTACTATTAATTTATCTATTTGTTCTCCAGTTTCTTTAAAATAAATATTAAACTTATAATCCTTTTCTTTATTCATTAAAATCCCCCTTTTTTATTTAGACTATCTAATTTTATTTAGACTATCTAATTAAAAATATGTATTCTTAAAAATTAATATTCAATCGAAAATGCTAACTTACCAATTAAAATAACTTGATAACCATTTCTATTTTGATTACAAGTTGTTATTGCTAATAATATTGATGTTAAATAGTCTTTTGATAAATTACCATAACTTCTATTATTTAAATTTCTTTGAAGATAAGCTTGATTTTCTTTTATCAATGATGAATTTTGAAATTTCTTAATGCTTGATATTTTTATTTTATTTTCACTTATTAATCCTTTTTATAATCTTCTAAAAATATTTTCATCTAATTATTCCGCATATGAAACTGGCAAAATTCTTATTTCTACTGAAGCGATTTTTAAATTATCTAAAAAATACAATTTTCAATAGATAATTTATTAAAAAAATAATCTTCTGATTATTTTTTTCTATAATTATTGATGATTTTTTGATTTTATTTCACTATATCTATCAAATCTACTTATTCGTATCTCATTAATCAACTTCTTTAATAAGAGTACTATTTTTACCTCTTTCATTTATATACTCATCCATTATTTTAAATCCAAATTCAAGCATATTAGATAATGAATACTTGTTATCATTAGACACCTTAGTAAAAATATATTTATAATTGTTTTTTTTGCAATATTCTTCAAGTTCTTGCATCATTTGTATTTGTAATTTGTTTCCTATGTAGTCAGGGCTTACCATAATAGGTCCTAAAGATGCCACTATATCTTCATTATGATACACATTATGTTCATTTAATGATTTATTACTAGAAGGAAGCATAAACATAGAGCATACTATAATATCATTATTATAATAAAGCCATATTTTCCCATTCTTTTTTAACAAATCTTCTATTTCTTCTCTTGTAAAATCGCCTAACCAATTAGAATTAATCATATTATCTTTAACATACTTATATAATTTTAGATAATCAGATAAATTAACATTTTTTGTTATACAATCTAAATCACTTAATTTCATATTAAATTCCATCCCTTTCTACCATGTATTTGTAAATCTTCAACACACACGTAATCGCAGAAAAATTTTTGTTTTTTTGTTGTTTTCTTTTGTTTAATTTGTTTTAAACAAAAATTTTAAAGTTAGTTATCTTATTGTTTCAAGCAAATATTCTTATTCTGCATTTTCTAATTTTTTAAAAAGATTATAAATTGACCTAAATTTAAACGATTAAAATAAATTACATCTAATGTTTTTAATTTCTTTGTAGTTAAATGATTTTATTTGTATTAGTAATTTATTATAACAGTTCTATTTTTCTTTTAGCAATTTGTAAATTTGGATCCAATCATCAACTCTTTCAAATGGTACACAAATCTTTTTATTATAAGGGTTTGTAAATAAATAAACTTGTTTTACTATATTTTTAACACTGTTAATATTTCTTATTGAATCATCAATAAAAATATCAATTTTTTCATCTATACATGCTTTTCTTTTATCTTTTGTACATAATATTTTATCATAACTTATTCCATAAGATTCAAGTTGCCTTTTCGTAGATAATACGGGATCAATATATGTATCTTTTTCTCTTGCAGTAATTATGATTATTTTATTACCCTCTTCTTTTAATTTATTAATTATATTTTTTGCATTTTCTTTTATAGGAATATTTAATATTTGTTTTTCAAATATAGATAGATAAAAATCTTTTTCTCTATCTTTAAATTCTAAAGGTAAATTAAAATAATAAATATTATTCTTTTTTAAATAATCTTTTTTTATATTAAAGAAACTAGAAATATAATCTTCCATAAATTCGCATGTATTAGTTATAGTATCATCAATATCAATACCAATTTTCATTTATAAATTATTCACCTATTAATTCTTTTAATTCATTATATACTTTGTCTACTTTATTTTTTTTCCCTTCAATTCCAATTACTTGCATTTTAGGTTTTGTATAATCATCTATTTCAAAAGTTACATCATTTTTCTTATATACATATCTAGTTCTATAATTTTTAGCTGCTTCATAAAAGTCTAAAACTTCTAACATTGAATAAATACTTTTTTCATTATTTTCTGTAACTTCCATTGGAACTGATTCACTAGATATTTTTAAATCTCGATCTTTTTTATTAACATTTTTACAATCAAAAACAGTATTTCTTTTATCATTTGTTATCTTTGTAGTAATCCTTGCAATAATATGTTCAGAATGTTTATTTTCATAAACAACTCTATTTTGTGTTACTTCACTTATTTTTTCATAATTATTGTTTTCACAATATTCAATATAAGGCTTTAAATTAGATACCTTAAAACTATATTCGTATTCTTCCATTTTTTTCCTCCTCTATTATTAATGGATTGGGATACATAAATCTTGTCATTACCTGATATTCTGGATAAAGCATAGTATATCCCATACAAGCTTCACATGGATCATCAGATGAATGTGCAAAATTTAAACATATTGGATTCCATTGAATTGTTTTTTTATCAAACCACATTACTTCATTAGTTTTTACTCTCTGTTTAAATTCTTGTCTTAATTTCTTTTTTATTATACCAACTTCTTCAGCTGAACGATTTACTAAAAATATTTCGGTAGGTCCTGTCATTTCACGAACATATTTATATCCATGCGGATGAAATAATTTCATAGGTATTAGCCCTAAGTCATTTTTTTCTCCTAAACTTCCAAAATACTCTCCGACCTCATCATATTTTCCTTCCAAAAATCTCATCTTTACTTCATTTTCAAAATTAAATATATATGCAGAAGGTTTTATCATGACAAGAGTTAAATTATTTTCTAAAAATAATCTTGGCGTTAATTCAGACATAGAATAATAAGTGCCTAAATTGCAAATTGGTGCACTTTTACCAGAAATAATATCTTGCAAGTAAGTTATATTTTGTGCTAATTCTAGTTGTCTTTTATAATCTTTATTGCTAGAGATTAAATCTTTTAATTCCTGACTCCATATTTTAACTTGTTTTAACATTTTTATTATATCATAATTACAATTTTTATTAAACATTGAATCATATTTTAATGTACTAACTCCCAAAGTTCTTTTTATCTTATCATACAGTTTATTTATATAAGGTCTTAATACTTCGTATTTAAGTGCATAATTTAAAAAACTAATATATTCATTTATATCATCATTAGATATACTTCTATTTAATAGAAAATCAATACCTCTTAATCTTAAAAAAATTTTTTCAAGTTCTCCATCAATAATAATGTAATCTTCATATATATCTTGATTTGATTCTACATATCCAGCTTTATAACGAACTTTAGGCGTTGCATCAAATAGATAGGTATTATTATTATCATCATCAACAAATAAAACTACTCTAATATTATTATCAAAAGATGTACCTTTTGCAAAGACGATTTTATAATTTCTACCAACATTTAATTCCTTTAAATAATTCATACTTACTAATGCTGCTGTATAATCATCTCCAATTAATGTATCAATATCATTTAATGGATTTACATTTTCAGTATATATCATAGATTGCCTTACAATATCATTCAATACTTGCAATTTATCCTTAAAAGACAAAAGCTGAAAATCTTTATTTAAAGGACTATTAAAGAATGTTTTTGAATCAATAGTAATAGGTGTTAATTTATCTATCTTAGGCAGTAATTTATTCATACATATCACCTATTAATTCTTTCAGAAATTTATTACATATCTTTTCAAAATCATATTTATTTTTTAGTGTTACAAGTGAATTATTATTGATTCTGATAATATCTTTACTATTAAAGTATTCCTTTATTTTTAATGCTGATTCCTCTAAGTTATCCATATTTACAAGAATTCCATCTTTTGTATCTTCTATTTGTTCATTGAGACCATCTATATTGTTTGCTACAAGTAATATGTTATTTTTATTCATCTTTCTAATCTCATTTATTACTAAACCAGCTATTTCCTTTTTAGATGGAATAAGTAATATAATTTTTTTTGGATAATGTTTTATTATATATTGTGGAAAATTAAATGGAACATCTATAAACAAATTAGTATTAGTTTTTTTGGAAAGTACTTTTAATTCATCAACATAAGGCATACCTTTAAAATATTCTTGTGTAATAATTATTGATGGAACATTTAATTTTTCAGACAACTTAATTGCACCATCTAAATTTTTATACTTTTCAGGTCTGCCAAAAGATAATAATATATCTTTGCTTTTATCTAATTGGTTATATAAATTCTTGCATTCAGAATTTTCTTCATATATAGTAGGAATGGATAATATTTCACCATTAAATATTGAAATAATTTTTTCTTTATTTAAACTATATTCATTAATTAAATGATTTTTAATATATTCACCTACCACCCCCATATAAGCATTATCATTTTCATTAATAAACTTTGTTGCATTATTTTCCCAATTAATTCTTTTTGTTTTTTCTTCTTCATTTGTACATAATTCTTTATCCATATGAATTTTGGCAGTTGAATGAGGAATCCACACTTTTATATGATTATCATTATTATGAGAAAAAGATAAAACGCCTCCAAAAGGGGTATCATTTAATAAAGTAAGAACATAATCATATTCTTTAAAATTAATATTATTAATTACATTTGCCACATTTTTAGATAATATTTCCCAATTATCTTTTGAGCCAAAAAACTTTTTTCCATTTGTACCATTTGATAATTCATATATTTCTACATTTTTTAAATTAATATTATGTTCTTTTGTTTCCTTAGAATAACCAAAACCATCAACATTATATTCAGGAGTAAATAAATTAATTTTATAGTCAATATTTTTTTCTTCTAATAATTTAGTAAATACATAAATGTATCTTTTAACCATTGTGCCAACACCAGAATTATGACTGACGATTCCATCTTGTGCACATAAATTAATTAATAATTTCATTTATAACTGCCTCCATATCGTTTTTAAAATATTCTAAAACAATTGTATTTTCACAATATTTTTTTGAATTATATATGCTTATTTCTTCTAATAATTTTTGATTTTCTATAGTCCCATATGGACTATTAGTATTAGATACTGTAATCGAATAAGATTTTCCTTTGTTTGTCAAATAAACTATTTTACTATCTTTGTAAATATTTATATACTTTTGAAATTCATTTATAGAATTACTTAAATCAAAATTAATATCCATTATCTTTTTAGTCTCACTATATGAAAGAGTGCTTATAGGGCCTCTATCTATGATAATTATTCCATCATTATATTTATTTACTTTCATAAAATCATTTAATAAAAATTCTTGTTCATTGACCTTAATATTATTTAAAATGTTTTCGTTTATTATCTCATCCACTATATAAATATTTGAAAGTTTCTTCTTTCTTATTTCATTTATTAAAGTTGTTTTACCCACACCAGGTAATCCTTCTAAAAATATAATCTTTTTCATATTAACAATCATTCCTTTCACTCCATTCAAGGCACACATAATAATGAAAACTAAATTGTTTTCAGACTAACCTCACATTCTTTTATTTCTATTTACAATACATGTAACTATGATAAAAATTTTTATATAAAATCTACCTTATATATTTTTTACATTTTGCATAAGGTATGTCATTATCTGTTACCCCAAAAGAGTTTTGGCTCATCATCTCCCAAACTTCATCATATGGTTTTTCAGTAAATCTTTCTTCAGTAAAATTGTGATGTGGAAGTAATATCAATGGATTAATTGTATTATTCTCTCCAGAATGTTCTGTATTATATTTTCTTATTTCAAAATGTAAATGAGGCACTCTTGCACCACCAGAACATCCTGTTAACCCAATTAAATCTCCTCCATTTATAATTTCACCTTTTTTTACTAAAATGCTTCTTAAATGAGCATATATCTGTTTTCTTCCATAGTTGTCTAATATCTCTATCATATTTCCATATCTTTGATCCCATTTAGATTCACCAGTAAAAATTCTTTCGTCATATCCAGCATAAGTTACAACTCCGGAAATAGAAGCTTTTACTTCTGTATTTGTTTCGGTTGTAATATCTAATCCTGAGTGGAATTTTGGTTTACCCAAAATCATATGTACTGGTCTAAGCCCATATTTGTCATGCTCTAATATTTTATATTTAGGTATAATTGGCCATTTATAAATTTCCTCAGTTCTATTTAGGGTTTCCATTTCAAAAAAGCGAGATATGTAATCATTCAAATTATCATTGTTATTTTTCCTATAATGTGTTGGAAATGAATAATTGTTTTTATATAATAATGTTTTTAAATTTTCAACATTTCTTTTATTCATATCAAATATTTTATCAAACTCTTCATAAGATATTTTTCTTTTTAAATCATAAGTATAATTTCGATATGATAACTCTTTAGAAATATCAACAAGTATAATATTAAAAGTTTGTATATTATTCCTTTCAATAATTCTTATTATTTCATCATAATTTAATGAGCCAGTAATTATAATATTATCTATTTCATCATTACTTTTTAATCTTTCTTCTAATACTTTTTCAAATAACAAAGATTTTTCTTTTTCACTTAAAATATTATACCATTTATTATAATCAATATTGACTTTACTTTTATAATGTATTCTTTCTAAAGTTTTATCGAAATCTAAAAGTAGCATATCATTTAGATAATTTCTGCTTAAAAACTCCATACAACTTTCGTATATGTTTGAATAATTATTTCCAATAACAAAACAAATTTTTTTCATTTTTTCACCAGCCTTATTTTTGGATTTGCTATTACAATTATAATAAGTATCTTTTTCGTACAATTACATTTTTAAATTATCATATTTGTTATATAACTCTTGTAAATAACTGCATACTTCTTCATTTTTATAAATTACTTTTTGAGCTATCATGTTACAATATCCACACGAATTACAATTTCCTGTACATTTATTATCAACAAAGAATTTTATAAAATTATCTAATTTATTATTATCAATATAAATATGTCTTTCACAGTCTCTTGTTCTCCCTAATCCTCTAACCCTCTTTATTTCCTTATATATTTCTTTTCGATTACTTAACTGTCTTTTCTCGAGATTTAGGTTTTTGCTTGCCACAACACCATGACCTTGTATTAAGTCGAGTAAATTTCCATCATATTTTCTATCAACATATGCTTTTACTCTTTTTACTAATTCGTCAGTTGGAAATCCTCTTTCAGTAATTTTAAAATGTTCAATTCCTATATCTTCATAATATTTTATATCTTCTGGTCTTACCCAGGGAGATTTGATATATTCTTCAATATTTTCTAATTCCCTTTCCTGACAATATAACAAACTCCAATCTTCATATAGTTTTCCATTTTTATCTTGATTTGATGCATGAGATAATCCATTAGTATGTGTATATATCATAGGGCAATTTTTCAAGCAACTATTTGTTACTAATATTTCTATTTGTGATTTTTTCAAATTTTTAACTATATACTTTAAAGTTTTAAAATCTCTATTAATTTTTACAAAATCAACGCATAAATAATCTGCTCCTAAATCTTCCCAATACTTTGCTTTAGTATATGAATCAATACAAGCAAAAGTAGAAATTCTAACTTTAAAATCATCTTTAAAATATTTTTTTACAAACATCAAAATATAAGGGTTTGTAATAGTTAAAGCATTAACTCCAACGTTTTTCAAATATATTAAAAATTCCTTAAATCGGTATTGCCAATTAGGGTCTTGTTCAACATTTGCTAAACAACTACCATTTAACAAATAGTTAAATCTTATACCAGCTTCTCTAATTTTTTTTACATGGTTTTCAAACTTTTCTTTATCAACATTAGATAATGTATTGTCTGGTCTACCACCACCAATATAATCATGTTTCAATTTTCCATAAACTTCATAAACTGGGTATTTTTTAATCTTATCTATAAGATTATTATCAAAATTTGTCGCTAATGAGATTTTCATATTTTCCTCCTTATTTGCAATTCATTATTCTTTTTATAACATTTATAAATTTTTTATTTGTTTTTGCATCTTGTATAGCAATCCTAATATGAAGATTATTAGTTTCATCATATACAGGGACAACAGACACTCCGTTTTTCTGTAATAATTCTAAAAAATTTACATTAAAATGTGATTTTGTCATTATAATATTTGATTGACTTAAAATACATTCGATACCTATTTTATTTAATTCATCAATCATTAATTTTTTTTCTTTTTTTATTTCCAATATATTTTGATATATATTTTCTTTATATTTTTTTAATAATTCAGTAGCTATAATACATGACAAGCCAGAAAATTCATTGATTGTAATATTTTCTATATATTTATGTTTAAATTCTTTATCACACACAAGGTAGCCTAATCTAAAATTTGCAAGACCATACGCTTTAGAAAATGATTTTACAACAAATAAATTTTTTGGAAGATTAGAATAATTTAACAAACTTTTTTTGCCCGTAAACTCAATACCTGATTCATCAACTATTACTGGAATATTCACATCATTTACAAAGTGCAATATATCTTCACATTTTTCATATATTCCAGTTGGATTGTTTGGATTACATATATATATCATTCTTGTTTTTTTGTTAATCGATTTTTTTAATTTTGAAAAATCAATTTTATAGTTATTAGTATAGACCCTGTATGTTTCGCTACCAAAGGAAGTAACAGCAAATTCAACTTGATTAAATGTATAAAATGGTGTTACAAGATTACCTTTTTTTAAGAAAAATATCTTTACCAGATTTTGTAAAATTCCATTAGCACCCGCACCAAATAATATTTCTCTATCAATGTTTAAATCTTTCTTGACTTGATTTTCTAGTTCTCTTATTTCTTTTTGTGAAGGATATTTATCAAAGTTTTTTATATTAATTTTTAAATTTCCATAATTATTAAGATACCTTCCAGACAATGTCATATCAATCTTATTTGATTCTATCATGGCGTAATCACTCAAATAATTTCTTTTAGAGACAATATAATTTTTATTTTTGAATAAGGATTGAATAAACATATCTTTCTCCACTTCCAACATCAGTTATATGTTCATCAACTATTTTAATCAATTTAAAACCTATACCTGATAAAATTTCATTTATTTTTTCTTTACTAAATAATACCATTGGTTGTCGATCAATAATTTCATATGTATTTTTACCTGTTTTAATTAAATCACTACTAATAACATCATTTGTAAATGTAGATACCAAAGCATATCCACCATTTTTAAGAATCCTATATATTTCTTTGAATGAATTCACATATTCATCTTCAGTAACTGAATTATGAATGACACCAATTGATAATGCAAAATAATATGAATTATCCATAACAGGGATTTCTGTCATTAAACCTTGAATAAAATTTATATTACTTGTATGATCAAACATTTCAGGGTATTTATCTAGCGATAAAACATTTGCACCCTTGTCCTTTAAATATTTTGAATATCTACCACCACCGCAGCCAATATCAATACATTTATTATCTTTAACGTTTAACTGATCGATTTCATTAATTATATATTTTGAAGGTGGGCGACTTCTAAATGATTTCCCTGTTTCCTCTTTTTCCCAAAAGCAATTAAATTCTTCTGAATAATTCACAATATACTTTGTATTACAAATTGATGATTCTAATACTTTTAAATTTAACTGTTCCATTAGTTCTTTACATACTTTCTTTTGATTTTCATCTTTAACAATTGTAAAAAATGCTGGTCCAACAGAAGAAAGTGCCAAAAATTCACAATTTCCTTCTTCATAAAGTTTTCTTATTTTATCACTTATTTGCATTAATCTATCATAAACAAAAGAACAATTTTCATTACTTCCCATGTTAAATCTATAATCAAAGACAACGTCAGCCAATTCTTTTATACTTCCATTAGCTATACCTGGTAATGCCGTATGTAATAAATTATAAGCAATTTTATCAGCATATTCATCGCCTGTTTTTTTGAATTTCCATAAGTTTTCTTCTTCTAATTCCATCAAAACTTTTGCATCCTTTTGTACAAAATCGTTTGGAAATGCAATTAATACATCCGACTCATATTTCATTTTTGCAATGGCTGTAGATTTTCCAGCAATAATAATTATACCTTCCTCGGTTAAACCATTTGTTGCGCCTCCACCAATACATTGGACTACTTTTAAATTATCATTATCATTATCTGAAATTTCTTCGCCATGATTTGATGCTAAATATTTAATTAAATCCCTATCCCTAATAGGGCAAGAGTATAACTCATTAATTGCAGCTGCAACTGCTGATATAGTTGAACTACTTGAGCCAAAGCCACAATGTTTTGGTATTTCATTATCATCTACATCTATATTAAGTGATGGATTAATATTTAAAGCATCACACATTAGCAAATAAGCATGTTTTACTAAAACCTTTCTCTTTGTATTTTCTGAAATATTTAATATCCCACCTTTATCACTATTTACAGTTATTTTTACTTTTATAAATTTTTTTAAAGAAACTACAACCTCACCAGGCGTAAATATCATACTATCATTATAACAAACTGCAGCTGGATTAATTGCCATTGCATCAAGTCGACATGGATATTCAATTTGAATTTCTTTTTTGCTTAATATTGCTGGAAGCTTAATTGATTTATTAAATTTATTAAATATAAAACCAGCCTTAATAATTGGAAATTTTTCTTCTTTCATTTTTCTCACTATTTTTCCTTTCTAAAAAAGTGTGTCAAAAGATAATAAAAGCTCTAATTGACACACTCGTATGATCTTGGGAATACTAATTCACTTTTTAATGAATAATCAAAGTAATTCAAAAATATTTGTAATATTTGTTTTAATTTAATAATATAATTATTCATACCATCCTCCAAAAATTATCTACTTTTTTTTAGTAATTAATTACTTTAATATTTATACTAATTAAAATAATCAATTACATAAATTTCATTATCTAAAAATAATTTCCATCTGTCTTTTATTATCAAAAGTCTCCTATTAATTGATTAAAATATATTTTATCATTTTTTTTCATGTTGTCAATATATTTTTTAAAAAATGTAGCATATTTAGGAACTTTACTGTTAATTATCTAATATTATTATGCTTTTAAAATCTTTACAATCTTAAACCTATTTTTCTTTAACTAATTTCATTTTGTTTGACGCATAACTTCTTGCCATATTGGCACCTTTATCTAATACTTCTTTTAAAAGTCTTATCATTTCCCATCCTAAACTAGAGCTAGTAGAATTTTTAAAATCAATACTTTCATTCTACCAGCACAACTTATATCTTGACATGGAAAACCACCTATCCATATATCACAATATGGTAAATTAAGCCTTTCAATATCTGTAATACTTCCTAAATTCAATTTTTCGCTTACATTATGAATAGCACAAAATGATTTTATTGCATTTTTATCTGTCTCAGAAAAAAAATTCTAATTTGTAATCTTTAATAATTTCTTCTTATTTTAATCTTTGAAATGATTTTTCTGGTACTCCAATATCACTAAAAAGCACCAACTTTTATGGTACTTTTTGTAAAATTATTATTTGTCATCTATTAATTCCCTTTTCTATTTGACATATAATTAATTTAAATTACAAAATAAATATTAATCCTTTATTTATAATAAAAAAATACAGATTTTTCATCCATATTTAAGTAACAAGATAATATTTATTTCTTTATTTTTCAATACTTTATCTTACATTGCATTTTGATAACAACCTTCTGGTATATTATGCAATGCGATAGCTATTGTTAAAGTTGTTCCTAGTTCCAAATTATTATTAGAAGTCATAAATGTAGCAATTCCTTCTGGTATATTATGTAAAATAATTGCTAACATAGAAATAATTCCTACTCTAAACAATTTTTTATTTGATTTAGATAAATTATTTACATCATTTGGAAAAAAGTAATCAATTAACATTGATAATATAATACCAATTACAAAGAAGATCAAACATATTAAAATAGCTGGAAAGTTTAAAAATTTATTACTAACTAACATAAATGATTCAGGAATTAAATCGGTTAAAGAAACAGTTATCATTACTCCTGCTGCAAAACTTAAAGATCCAGCTATTACTTTAGTAGTTTTCTTTTTTATTATAAAGATTATTATAGTTCCTATTAGAGTTGAAAATCCTGCTAAAAAAGTTAATAAAAAACTATAAGTCAAACTGTTCATTTAATCACCTAATTAAATATATGTAAATTTAATAAAAAAACTTACTTAATGTATGTTTAAATAATAATTAGTTTCATATAATATTAAGGCAAATATAATTTGCAATTTTATGTAAAAGTATTGACTTTTAGCATAAAATATAGTATATTATTATTGCTTTTAAAGAAATGCAGTAATATGAAAATGTTCTCGCTCCCGGATGGCGCGAGTAATAAATTATTCCGGACGACAATGTTTCTCGCTCTCGGGTGGTGCGAGTAATAAATTATCCCGAACGAAAATGTTTTGAAAACTTTATCCATGTGATAGAGTTTTCTTTTTATATATGGTATACTATTTATTGGAGTTGATAGTCTATGAAAATTCAAACTGGTTATTTATATCATATAAAAGATGAATATTTTGATGTAGTAAATGATGATAATTTAATGACAAATCACGAACGCGGAAAAAAACGACCAACATATTTCACTATAAAAGATAAAGATATATTGTGGTTTATTCCGCTAAGTAGCAAAGTTGAAAAATATAGAAAAATTGTAGATAATAAAATGAAAAGATACGGTCGTTGTGATACAATACTTATTAGAAAAATTTTGGGTAAAGATTCAGTTATCTTGTTACAAAATACTTTTCCTACTTTAGAAAAATATATAGATCACGTACATTTGCTTGATAATGGTAAACCTGCTAAAGTTGTTGAATCTTTAAAAGACGAAATACTACAAAATTTTGAATATTTATTAAAATTAAAATCTAAGGGTATTAACTTGTTTTTTACAGATATTGATAAAATTAAAAATCAAATGCTTGAAGAATTAAAATAAAATTTATAAAAACTAAATATACTACCAATTAATAATATAAGTTATCTTGGTAGTTTTCTTTTTTATTATAAAGATTATTATAGTTCCTATTAGAGTTGAAATTCCTGCTAAAAAAGTTAATAAAAAACTATAAGTCAAACTGTTCATTTAATCACCTAATTAAATATATGTAAATTTAATAAAAAACTTACTTAATCTTGTATTTAAGTAAGTTGTCTTTATTGATTTTATTGACACGATAAGAATCTCTTATTTTAGATATAGCTTTATTTTGGGTAAATTTATCTAATGTTTTAGTTTTTAGTAAGTTTTCAGTTTTTAAAGGATATTTTATGTAACAAGTTGAAATTAACCAAGCGTTAGCCATCAAAACATAATAATCACTACTGTTTATTTTTTGACAAATAGTTAATATTTTATCTATATAATCATCATTAATATAATGTGCATTTAATAATACTATCCCTACTCTTTTATACCAATTATTTTGACTATTTAAATACTCGTTAATTTTAGTAAAACCATTTTCTTGATTTTTTTTAAATATTTTCATGTTACTACAAACAACATCACATATAGCCCAATTATCAATGTAGATTAAAAATTGATCAAAATAATTTATAACTTTATTAAAATCATCTTTTAAATAACTAATAATTAAACCATGAATAATTATTTCTTCATAATATTTATGATTATTTAATTTAATAAATTCTTGAAAATTCCCTTTACTAATTTCAAGCGCTATTTTCTTTAATTGTGGTGTTTTAATTCCTAAAATATTACTTTTTTCATTAGCTACGATTTTGGCGTGAAATTCTTTATATTTTTGATCACTATTATTATGTAAATAATTTATAAATTTTTTATAATCATTTTCATTCCAATTTTTTTTATTTAATATCATTTTAATTTCCTTAAAAAACTTGTTCCAATTTTAGGTTTTTCTACGTTAAAATTATCTGCTACACTAGCGCCTATATCAGCAAACGTTTTTAAATTTTCTAATCTTTTTGGTTCTTTAAATTGTTCGGAATAAATTAAAACAGGTGTATTTTCTCTAGTGTGATCTGTTCCTTTATATCCAGGATCATTACCATGGTCAGCTGTTATAATTAGTAAATCTTCACCTACATTATTAATGATTTCTTCTAAAGAGTTATCAAATTCTTTAATAGCTAAACCGTATCCTTCAATATTGCGACGGTGACCATATTTAGAATCAAAATCATTTAAATTAGCAAAGCATAAACCGGTAAAATCTCTTTTGGTTTGTTCAATTATTTTTTTAATACCGTCGGTATTATCTTTCGTTTTTTTACTTTCAGTAATTCCACAATTATTAAATATATCAGCTATTTTTCCAATAGAAATAACGTCATAATCAGCGTCTTTTAAATAATCTAATACAGTTTTAGAAGCAGGATTTAAAGCATAATCATGACGATTAGCTGTTCTTATAAAGTTACCGGGTGTTCCAATAAATGGTCTAGCGATTACTCTTCCTACTTTCCATTTGTCTTGTAAAGTCAATTCACGAGCTATTTGACAAATATTATATAATTCTTTAACAGGAATTATATCTTCATGAGCAGCAATTTGTAAAACAGAATCGGCTGATGTATAAACAATCAAGTCACCAGTTTTCATGTGCTCTTCACCTAATCTTTCGATAATAGCTGTACCACTTTCGCTACAATTACCAATAATATGACGATTAGTTCTTTTTTCTAGTTCGTTTATTAATTCTTTAGGGAAACCGTTTTTAGTAAATGTTTTAAATGGAATTTTCGTATCAATTCCCATCATTTCTAAATGTCCTGTTAAAGTATCTTTACCGTTACTATGTGGTAAAGCTTTAGTATAATAGCTTATAGGTTTAACTGTTTCATTAGTAACTAATGAAATAAATCCCATTTTTTCTAAATTAGGAAAAGAAAAGTTAGTATTATCTAAAATCCGTTTTAAAGTATTACTACCTACATCATTAAAAAGGTGAGCATCACTAGCTTCCCCTACTCCTAAAGAATCTAAAACAATTATAAATACACGTTTAAAATACATAGTAATTCCTCCTTATTTCCCATGGGGGTGGAAATCTTGATAATTTTTTTTAAGTTGTTCATTTGATATATGAGTATAGATTTGAGTTGTTGAAACATCGCTATGACCTAACATTTGTTGAATACTTATTAAATCAGCACCATTTTGTAATAAGTGACTAGCAAATGAATGTCTTAATGTATGAGGTGAGAAAGTTAAATCTTTTTCTTGTCCAATTTTTTTAATAATTTTAAATAGTCCTTGTCTAGTTAATTTTTTACCATGATTATTTAAGAATAAATAATCAGTTTGTTCTTTTTTTAATAAATATGCCCGATAATTAAAGATATATTCTTTTAAAAATTTGCAAGCATAATCACCTAATGGTACAATTCTTTCTTTATTGCCTTTACCTATTGTTCTTAATAAAGCCATATCTAAATCGATATCATTTACTTTTAGATTAACAACTTCACTAGCTCTTATTCCGGTTGCATACATAAGCTCTAAGATGGCTTTGTTTCGGTAATCGTAATGATTATTAAGTTTAATGTCTAAAAGTTTGTCAACTTCTTCAATACTCAAAGTATCAGGTAGGCTTTTTTTTACTTTAGGTAGACTAATATCTAACATGGGATTATTAGTTATATATTTTTCGACTAATAAAAATTTATAAAAAGCTCTGATTGATGAAATATTACGCGAGATACTTTTATCGTTTAAGTTTTGTTTTTTTAGATAACTAATATAATCTTTGATGTCTTTTTTGGTTATATTATTTATATTTTTATTTTTATTAAATTCATAATATTTCATTAAATCTGTATGATATGAAGTTATAGTATTGTTACTATATTTTTTATCAATTAATAAATATTTACAAAATTCATCAATTTTTTCTTTTGTTTTGTCCATATAACCACCTATTTTATTATACAAAAAAAAGTTTTTTTTTAAAAGTGGTTAATGTAAATCAAAAGTATAGTTGTTTAACGGTTATTTTATATTAGAAGAAATTGAAAATATTTAAAATTCGTAATAAATTTGTTATAATAAAAAAGGTGATAAAAATGAATGAACCTTTAGCTATGAAATTGCGTCCTAAAAAAATTAGTGAAGTTTATGGTCAAGAACATTTAGTTGGTAAAGGTAAAATTATTTATAATTTAGTAAAAAATAAAAAACTGTTTTCCATGATTTTATATGGTAAACCAGGAATTGGTAAAACTTCTATCGCATCAGCGCTTGTATCAGAATTAAATTTAAAATATCGTATGTTAAATGCAGTTATTAATAATAAAAAAGATTTTGATATTGTGGTTGAAGAAGCTAAAATGTATAAGGGTTTAGTAGTTATTATGGACGAAATACATCGTCTTAACAAAGATAAACAAGATTTACTACTACCTTATTTAGAAAATGGTTTAATAACATTAATCGGTTTAACTTCAGCTAATCCATATCATTCAATTAATCCTGCTATTAGAAGTAGGATGCAATTATTTGAACTTCATGAATTAACTGACGATGATATTTTAAAAGCCTTAAAAAAAGCAATTAAAACTGATTATTTAGCTAATATTAAAATCAATAATGATTGTTTAAAATATATTACTTCACTAGCTGGTGGTGATTTACGTTTTGCTTATAATTTATTAGAAATTGCTTACTATTCAACAAGTGATTATAATATTACTTTAGAAGTTATACAAAACATAAATAATAAACCTAATTTTTTCCATGATAAAAATGAAGACGGTTATTATGATGTTTTAAGTGCTTTTCAAAAATCAATTCGTGGTAGTGATGTTAATGCAGCTATTCATTATTTAGCTCGTCTATTAGAAGCTGGTGACTTAGATAGTATTTTTAGAAGAATGACCGTAATTGCTTATGAAGATATTGGACTTGCTAATCCTAATATGGGAGTTAAAGTTGATGCTTGTATTAATGCTTGTGAACGTTTAGGTTTAAAAGAAGCAAGAATTCCTTTGGCTAATTTAGTTATCGAATTAGCGCTTTGTCCTAAATCTAATTCAGCTTATTTGGCTATCGATAAAGCTTTAAATGATATTAGAAGTGGAAATGTTGGTAATGTTCCTAATCATATCAAAACTACATCACCATTTTATAAATACCCACATGATTATCCTAATGCATATGTTAAACAACAATATTTACCCGATAAATTGATTGATAAAGTTTACTATATACCTAAAACAACAAGTAAATATGAAGAAACATTAAAAAAAATAAACGATAATTTAAATAAAAAAAATTAGGCAAGAAATTTTCTTGTTTTTTTTAAGTATTTAAAATAAACAATTCCAAACCTAAATTTTTATCAATATTACCACTTTTAATATCAATATCTAATTGAGCTAAATCAGACAAATATTTAAGTAATACTTTTGAATTATATGAACGACTATTTTGAAGCGCTAATTTAACTCGATATGGGTGAATATTAATAGTTGAAGCTATATCTTTTTCGGTATAACCTTTTTTAATTAATTCTTTAGCTTGATACATTATTCGAAATTGATTAGCTAACATAACAATAATTGCAATTGGTTCACTACCATTTTTTAATAATTCATTATATAATTCTAAACTTTTTTCTTTATCATGATTTACAATATTATCAATTAATTTAAAAACATCTAAATCAATATTCTTATGAGTTAGTGAAATAATATCTTCTTTAGTTATATTTTTATCATTATCTTTATAAATTTTAATTTTTTCAATTTCATTATGTAATAAATTTAAATCACTACCTACTCTTTCAATTAAAAGATTAATTGTATCATTTTTAATATCAAAATCATCAAACATATTTTTAACTTTTTCAATTAAATTAGTATTGTTAAATTCTTTAACTGTAACTTTTTTCATTAGTAATTTAATTATTTTTTTACGTTCATCTAATTTAGAACAGCGCAAAATTAAAATGGTATCTAAATTAGGACTATTTATATAATTTCCTAACAAATTTTCGTCTTCTTTACTTAATTCCGTAAAAGGATTATCAACGATAATTAATTTTTTATTACTAAATAATGATATAGTTTGACAATCATCAATAACTTCTTTAAAAAAATCAATATCTAGATCATATTTTATAATATTAATCTCATCAATTTTATGTTGTTTAATAATTTTATTTATTTCTAAATCAATTAAATATTTTTCCGTTCCATAAAGTAAATAAATCATTATATCACCAATTTAATTATAGCTTAATTTGTTTTAAAAGGCAATTTATTTTCGTATAATATTTTAGGTGATAATTTTTGAAAAAAGTTTTAATAACATATGCATCTTACGGTATGGGACATGTAAAAGCTGCTTCTAATTTAGGTCAAATGATTAATTCTGATTTTGATGTTACTTATTTAAATTTATCAAAATACGCCCACCCTTTTTTAGAAAACATTATTATAAAAATAAGTACAATCATGGTTACATATTTACCTTTTCTTTATAAAATGATATATTATAATGCAACTTATCGTTCTTATCGTTTAGTAAAGCGCTTTTATGGTAATAAAAAAGTAGCAAAAAAAATTATTAGGATTAATCCTGATATTGTTATTGCTACCCATTTTATGTCGGAAGCTGCTTTAGTTTATTTAAAAAAGAAATATCATTTAAATTATAAAATTTGTTTTTTATTAACTGATTATCATGTTAATAATTATGTTGTAAAACCATTAAATAAAATTGACAAATACTTTGTAGCTACTAATGAATTAAAAAAAGAGTGTTTAAAACTTGGAATAAAAAACAATCATATATGTGTTTCTTCTATTCCCGTATCAACAAAATTTAATCAAAAACTAAGCCGTCATAGTTTACTTAAAAAATATAATTTATCACAAAATAAAAAAACTATCTTGTATGTTTGTGGTGGTATGGGGATAGTGAAAAATCTATATTATTTAAAAAAATTATTATCGTTAAATTACAATTTTCAATTTATTTTTGTTGCTGGAAAAAATAAAAGATTAAAAAATAAAGTAACTAAAATAGTAGATAAATATAATAAAAAAGGTATTGTTTTAGGTTTTACGGATAAAATGAATGAATTAATATTTTTAAGCGATTTAGTTATTGGAAAATCTGGTGGTCTAATAACTAGTGAATGTATAAAAACGAAAAGATTTATGGTAGTAATTTCTCCTATTATCGGACAGGAAAGTGAAAATGCTCATTACTTAGAAAAGAATAATTTAGGAATATATATTAAAGATAAAAATGAATTTGACGCTAAAATAAATTATTTATTAAAACATAAAAATAGACCAAATAAATCTATAATTAAATATCGTTATAAAGAAGAATTAAATAATTTATAAAAAGACTTATATTATAATGTTTTAAGTCTTTTTATAAATATCTTTTCAACTCTTCAATGCTATCTTCTTGAAATTTTAATAAATCTGTAGCTAAATTTAAGACATTTTTAGCTGTTTCATCTTTAAAGTTGTCAATTTTCTTATTAATATCAATAGTTCCCATAGTTAAACCTTTTATAAGCATATCAGCAATTCTTGCATCACTATTATCTTTAGAAATTTCTTTTTTTATTCCAATAAACGAACCCATACTAGCCATAAGACCTTTATCTTTTGGTTTTACATCATGCTTTTTTAATAGTTTCTCACTTTCTTTTAAATATTTTTCATAACCTTTTAGATGTTTTTCAACATCTTTTTTAATCTTATTATCTTTATCATTTATTGAATTGATAAGAGTAGTTAAATTAGAAATTGCCATTTGACAATCTTGGTAAATATAAAGTAATAATTCGTTTTCTGTTTTCATAACTTTCTTCCTTTCTATATATTATTATAAATAAAAAGATGTAAGTTATACTTTTTTTAAATTATTTTAATTTAATATTAACTAAATTATAAGTAATATCTAAAATACTTTCTGAAGAAAATATTAAAGTACGATTCTTTTATCGACTACGAAATTATACAATAATCCATAATTTTTAATTATTATTTTTTCTTCTTAATAATTTTTATATAAAAGTTTAAAACTAATAAATATTTATATAAAAAACAAGAAGATGGCTTAATCTTCTTATTCAACATTTTTTAATGATTCAATCATATTAATTTTTTTTAAATTAGCATGTGTGAAAATGTTAACGATTATAACAAATAACAAAGTAATGGCTGTTGATATAAGATAACTAGTAAGATTTATATGTCTTGTAAACATCATATTATCAGTCTCACAAGTAGAAATAATATAAAAGCATAAATATAGACCGATAATTAATCCCAAAGCAATACCAACTATATTTAATAAAACGGATTCTTTGATAATATAATTATCTACTTCTTTAGGATAAAAACCTAATACTTTTAAAGTGGCAATTTCTCTTTTTCGTTCAATAATATTAATATTAGCTAAATTGTAAAGAACAACAAAAGCTAAACAAGCTGATGAAACAATTAAAATGAATACAACGGAATCTAGAAATGACATCATATCATCGACATTATTAATAATATCTGTACTGGTTGTAATTATTGCTCCTTGACTTTGATCTGTAATAAAAGTATTTAATTCTTTTTCTTCTTGATTATTAAGGTTATTATTAGTTAATAATAATGAGTTATCTAAATATGTTTCAAAATATTTTTCATATGTATTTTTATTCATATAAGCATAATGATCAATATAGTTTTCAGCTATTGCCTGAACTTTTAGGTGATATTCTTGGTTATCTTTTTTAATTGTTATTTCTTCCCCTACTTTAATATCAAGAAGTTTGGTTATTTTTTCACTAAGAACAATTTCATCGTTTTTTAAGGTAATTGGTTGATTAGTTTCACTATCATTTAAATGAATCATTTCTTTAAAACTTTCATCACCTTGAATAATAACATTAGTTGCATATTCTTTATTATCTTTAGAAATGGTAAATGAATCTATTCTTACTTTAATAACATTTGATACATCATCACGATTTAATAAAGCGGTTTTAAGTTTGTCTACATTATCAGTGTCAGTAAATGATATCGTTGCATCATAAAGAAAAACATTATTAAACTGATTTTTTGATATATCTTGAATGGAATCTTTTAGCCCGAAACCGGCTAAAATTAAAGCAGTACAACCAGCTGTTCCTAAAATATTGGCTAAAACCCTTGATTTATAACGAAAAATATTACGAATAGTTATTTTGTTAGAAAAATTTAGATGACGCCAAATAAAGTTAATACGTTCTAATAAAACACGTTTACCACTTTTAGGAGCTTTAGGTCGCATTAAATTAGCTGGTGATTCTTTTAGGACGTTGAAAACAGCATAAATAGTTGAAAGACCAATACATAAAATTGTAATAATAAGTCCTAATGAAATATAATATAAATCAAATTGTAAATGTAATTCAGGAAGAGTAAACATGATTTTATAGATATTCCAAATAATCATTGGTAAAGCTGTTGAACCAATAGTAATACCAATAAGACCGCCTAATATTGTTGCGCTCATGGCATATGTTAAATATTTGTTTATAATTGAATAGTTATTAAATCCTAATGATTTTAGTGTTCCAATATCATTACGGTCGTCTTCAACCATTCGTCGCATTGTAATTAAACTAATTAAAATAGCAATGATGTAAAAAACTAATGGGAAAACATTCCCTATTTTTTTTAGATTTTCAGTAGCGTTAATAAAATCATTATAAGCTGAATTATTTTCTCTTGTTTGAATATACCATTTTACAGGTGTAATTTCATTATTTGTGTTTTCAGTTATTGTTTGATTTAAATATAACTCATAAATTTCTTGATAACGATTTTCTTGTTGTTCTTCTTTAATATCATCAATTTGTTCTTCTACTTCTTCGACTAATTGTAGATAAGAATCACTACTAGTAGTTAAATTTTTAGCATCTGTAACTGTAAGATATATTTCTTGTGTGGATGTTTCGTTAAAAAAATCTTCTATAGCGTATGCGTAATAGTTTATTTTACCGTTACCAATGGTAGTAGTATCACGGTAATAAGAGAAATATATTGGGCTTTCAACAACACCAACAATTTTGTATTGCATTTCATCTTTCATTGTTAAGGTATCACCTATTTTTAATTTTTGGTCAGTTAAAAGTCCTTTTTCAACAACTATTTCATTTTTTTTAGAAGGCATTTTACCTTCAGTAATAGTTATTTGATTTATTTTTTCATTTGTTTCAATAAATTTTATAGCATATTCTTCATTGTTTAATACAGCAATTTGATCAAGGCTATGAATTAGTTCAACATCTTTAACATTATCTAATTTTTTGATTGCCTCTATATTTTCATTATTAAAACCTAAAGTAGAAGTAATTTTTAAATCATAAACGTTCCTATCGTCTAAATAATTATCAATGGTGGTAAGCATATCAGGAGAAGCAATTTTAATTCCTACAAAAAATCCTACTCCTAATAGTGACATACATAAAAGTGATAAAAAACGTTTATAAGTTGTTTTAACGTCTCTAAAATTACTGAGTCTTAATTTATTTTTCATAATTACCACTCAATATCTTCGACTGGTGTTGGTTTTTTATTTATAATAATATCTTCTACTTGTCCATTTTTAAATTTAATGATTTTATCAGCCATTGGTGCGATGGCACTATTGTGGGTAATAATGATTACTGTCATATGTTCTTTTCTGGCTGTGTCTTCTAATAATTTTAAAATTTGTTTCCCGGTTTTATAATCTAAAGCGCCAGTTGGTTCATCACATAATAGTAATTTTGGATTTTTAGCAATTGCTCTTGCAATAGCAACTCTTTGTTGCTCACCACCAGAAAGTTGAGCGGGAAAATTATTGGTTCTATTTTGTAAACCAACTTGTTTTAAAACTTGTTTAGGATTTAAATGATTTTTGCATAGTTGAACAGCTAATTCGACATTTTCTAAAGCAGTTAAATTTTGAATTAGATTATAAAATTGAAAAACAAAACCAATGTCATGCCTACGATACGTAATTAATTGTTTATTATTTAATTTGGTAATTTCTTTTTTATCGACTATAAGTGTTCCACTAGTAGGTGTGTCCATCCCACCTAAAATGTTTAAAGCGGTTGTTTTACCTGCTCCACTAGGGCCTAAAATGCAAACTAATTCACCTTTTTCAATAGTAAACGATGTTTTATTTAAAGCTTTAATTTCGGTTTCGCCCATATGATAAATTTTAGATATTTTATTAAATTCAATATAAGCCATGTTTACCTCCTTTAATTATTATAATCTAAGTTTTAAATAACTTCAATATTATCATTAATAAATTTTTAAACTTTTTATGATAATTATTTTAAAATAAATTGTTTCGCTAATTTACCTTTTATGAACAATTAGATTGAATTTTATATTTAAATTTTCTTACTATAATAAAATCTTATTTAAAACTAATCTTAAGTTCAAGGAGAGTAAATTTTTTCAATTATTTCTCAAACTGTTACTGTATATTATGTAATTTCAAAAACTTCTTAACCAACAATTTTGTCAAGAATTTTAATCTAACTTAAAGACTGATCATTATCATCTTCTATAATATATTCCCAACCAGGTTGCCAATCTCCAGTTTTTCGCCAATCATTTTTATTTGCTTCTTCCCAACTCATTCTTTTAGTAATAACTTCTAATGCTAGTTGTGGAGCGCGATGTGCTATTACTCCAATTGTCTTTCCTGCATAATTTTTCTTAACAAATTCAATAAAATCTCTCATTCTTTTTTCAACATTTTTTAGACTTTCTCCGTTTGGAAATGGAGTATCAACATGTTCTTCATATACTACCAAGCTTTTATGTTTGCCATCCAGATCGCCATAATTACATTCTCTAAGTCTAGAATCAGTTATCTTCTCATATTCAGGAAAAGCTATATTGGCAGACTCAACTGCTCTTTTTAAATCTGAAGTAAATAAAACATCAAATTTTATTTTTTTATTTCTAATTACATTTCCTAAGTTTAATGCTTGTTCTTTTCCTAGTTCATTTAACAATGCTTCTTTCCATCCACTACATAACTTTTCTGCGTTATCTGTCGTAGTTCCATGCACATAGTACATAATTTTTGTTTTCATTTTATCTCCTCATTTCTTTTTGGGTAGTGTGAATAGTTTCATGCACTACTACTTGTTTTTCCTTTATTTATCAATGTTTTCTATATATTTTTCTTTTTCCTTTTTTAGAGGTGATTTTTATATAAAAATTTTATTTTTATCTATCAAAAAAATGACAAATACTTTTATAATGACAATAACCAAATAATCACAGAAATGAGGTATTTGTCATGCCTAAAATTATATCACTTATTATTATTTTTTTAAATAGAATTAATAAATTTATTGGAAAATTTATTAATTTTCTTGCTATATTTATCAAAATTGATGAAATTAATCATCTTGATCATCTTGATGATAAACCTGAAGATGTTAAATATCGTTTATTTAATGTTGATGAATCCACTATTATGGAAGCTTTTGTTAAGATTGAACATAAAGACCACAAACAGCTTATCAAAGATAACAATATCAAATCTATTAAACGTCGTAATGTTAAATCTATCACTATCGATGTTAAATGTCATTGTTGTGTTTGTTCTAAAGATTATTTTTATGATAATACTGGTAAGCAAAAACAATTTGATATAAAGTTTGTTCTTTATTTTTTCTAAAAATCCTAATAAGTAGAAGAAGGTTATTTTAAAATGCCCTCGTTGTAGACATCAACTATACTTATATCATCTTCGGCAAAGAAACAATATATATTATACTATAATCAGACTTATTTCAATTTTTTATTAAACCAAATTTCAAATAAAAATTTGAATATAAAATTTTATAAAAAACTATTGTCAAATATAAGTAAATATGTTACAATTACATTGTTTACTTTTATGGCGATGTAGCTCAGCTGGCTAGAGCGTCCGGTTCATACCCGGAAGGTCGGGGGTTCGATCCCCTCCGTCGCTACCATTTAACTATTATTAGCACTCTAGCTAATTTATTATGGGAATACTTTTAAAGTATTCTTTTTTTTGTGTGCCGTGCATGGCATATAACTAGGTGGTGAAAGTCCACTATACGCGTCGGTATCTGCGAAGTATTAGGGAAAC
>CALVXC010000003.1 GCA_944368805.1 uncultured Bacilli bacterium | reverse complement strand
AATTGTGCATTTTCCTTTGAAAACACACTATTGTTATAATATTGCACTTATTTGTGCACTTTAGTTTGATTCAACGATAAGATATAATTTAAAAATTTTCTACCAAAATATTGTTATATTTTGGCAGAAATATTGTATAAAAATTAGTTTTGGTGTAATATAATTAATGGGTGAAAGCAATGAAAAAGATTTCCAAATATAAAGTTGATAAATACATATTAATACCATTAATATTATTTGCTATTATAAGTATCTTTACTATCAATAGTGCTGAAAAATTGTTACCAACCTATTTAGACGGCTTAGCAATTAAACAGGCTATTTGGTATGTAGTCGGTTTTGTTTTAGCTTATTTTATCATGTTTATTGGAAATAATTTTATATATAAAAATGTTTGGATTTTATATGGAATTGGTGTATTATCCTTAATTTTGTTACTATTTTTCGGGACACCTATTAACGATGCTAAATGTTGGTTTACAATTCCTGGTATTGGTACAATTCAACCAAGTGAATTTATGAAAATAATTTTAATTTTAACTTTAGGAACAACCATTCACAAGTTTAATGAAGAAAACAGTAACCCAACTATTGGTGATGAATTTAAATTTTTAATTAAAATTGCCATAATTGTTTTAATTCCAAGTATTTTAACTTTCCTCCAACCTGATACCGGTGTCGTTTTAATTTACTTATTGATAACTATTGTCATGCTTTTTATTTCAGGAATTAGATTTAGATGGTTTGCTCTACTTTTTTTCATTGTTGCTTTAATAATCGCCTCTGTTTTAATAATTTATTTTATTAATACCGATTTGTTTATCAAAATATTTGGTACTGATTTCTTTTTAAGAATTGACAGATTACTAGATTGGTCTAGTAAAAGTGGTTACCAATTAGAAAATGGTATCAGTGCGATTGGTTCTGGAGGTCTAACTGGTTATGGTTTAGGTAATACTCCTATTTATTTCCCAGAACCACAAACTGATTTTATCTTTGCAGTTTTTGCTAGTAACTTTGGTTTTATCGGTTCAACTATTTTATTATCTTTAATTTTATTTTTTGATATTCGTTTAATATTATTAGCTATTAAAAGTAATTCCAATGTTAATAAATATGTCATTAGTGGTATTGTAGGAATGCTTTTATACCAACAACTTCAAAATATCGGAATGACTTTTGGTCTAATGCCAATTACCGGCATTACCTTACCTTTCATTAGTTATGGCGGTTCTAGTTTATTAAGCTATATGTTAATGGCCGGAATTATCTTTAATATTTCTAATGAAAATATTCGTTATACTAATTAAAAAAATTCTCTTTCCTGAGA
Organism: uncultured Bacilli bacterium; assembly: GCA_944368805.1. Taxonomy (GTDB): domain Bacteria; phylum Bacillota_I; class Bacilli_A; order RF39; family UBA660; genus CALVXC01. The sequence continues at coordinate 52,522 of CALVXC010000003.1, read as the reverse complement.
ATTTTTATTTTCTAATTTCACTACAACTATCATTTTTAACAATTTCATATATATTATCGTCAGTTTTTATCTCCACTTGAACAGAATTAATATCAACATCAATCTCTTCTTTTGTGGTTGTATCAATAAAAGGTTTACGTAACTGACCACTTTTTACTAAATCACTTAGAGCTATACAATAAACATTTCCTTCTTCTGAAGGATAATCTGTTTTATTATTTTCCATATAAAGATCAGCTGCACTTTCAACTAATAACATCGTCGCATCACTTATTTCTGTTTCAGATTTTCTAATATTTTCAATAATTGATGGGAAAGCTAAAATAACAATTAACGATAAAATAACAACAACACCCAATATTTCTACTAAAGTAAATCCATTTGCTTTCATATAACACCTATCCTTATAAAACATTATATATATTTTTTTTAAATTTGTAAATAAATTAAATATTAAAAATTGTAAGATTAACAAAAAAACAACTATTAAGCTGTTTCTTCAATTTTTTTAACTTCTTTATTTTTATAAGTTCCACATTCTGGACAAACACGATGTGGTTTAATCACACTACCGCATTTAGGACATTTCGTTGTACCAGCTTCACTTATTTTATAATGAGTACGACGCATTCTTTTTCTAGTTTTACTAGTTTTTCTAAATGGTACGGCAAAACGTTGAATATCTAATTTCATTATTACACCTCTTTCTTATAATAAATCTTTTAATTTCATAAATTCTGGATTAACTTCTTCCTCTTGATCAGTAATTAAACGCCATCCATCACCTTTAATAGGCATATCCAAGGCTTTATCGCTGACAATTCGCATAGGAATTTCCATTAATATATTTTCCCATATTATTGGCAAAATATCAATAGAATTTTCCATTTTTCCGATTTTTTGACCAATTTCTTCACAAATTTGATTTAAATCACCATCTATTTTTACCTCAAAAGGATAATCAACAGGTTCTAAAGACCTCGAACAAGGTAAAACCATTGTTCCTTTAATATTTAAATTTATAATTATATCATTCAAACTATTTTTACTAATTGAGCCTTTAACCCAACCATTATCGAGTTTTAAAATACCTACTTTCGTTAAATCACTTTGAGGGAAAGAAAAACTTTGATCGATAATAATCTCTTTATCACTACCACTTTTCAAGCTTAATAAATTTATATTCATAAATTCACCTCAATATTAACATTATACATAATGTTAATAAATATTTCAAGCATATATTACTAAAATATGTTATTATATAAGTGGTGATATTATGAAAGCTGTTGGAATTATTTGTGAATATAATCCCTTTCACAATGGTCATTTATACCATTTAAAACAAGTTAAAAAAATGTGTAAAGACTATACAGTGATTTTAGTTATGAGTTCAAGTTTTTTACAACGTGGTGAAGTTAGTATGATTAATAAATGGGATAAAACAAAAATAGCTTTAGATTTAGGAATTGATTTAGTAATTGAACTACCTTTTTGTTTTTCTACTCAAAGTGCAGATATATTTGCTAAAGGAGCGATTACTATTTTAAATCATCTTAAAGTAGATAAACTTATTTTTGGTAGTGAATTAAACGATATTGATCTTTTGAATAAACTAGCTACGTATCAATTAACAGATCAATATAACAAAAAAGTTAAACAAAATTTAAAAGAAGGTATCAATTATCCTAAAGCTCTAGCTAAAGCTCTAAAAGAAACAAATAATATTGAAATTAATACTCCTAATGATATTTTAGGTATTAGTTATATAAAAGAAATTAAAAAACTAAACAGTAAAATTACTCCTCTTACCATTAAAAGAACTAATGATTATCATAGTGAAAAACTAAATGGTAAAATTACAAGTGCGAAAAGTATAAGATTAGCTTTAAAAAATAAACAAGATATTAAAAATTACGTTCCTAAAATAACTACTAAATACTTAACAAAGCCAATTTTTATTGATGATTATTTTAATTTATTAAAATACAAAATTTTAAGTGAAGATCATCTTGAAAAATATTTAACCGTTGATGAAGGAATTGAAAACCGTTTAAAAAAATTTATAGTAAATTCTAACTCAATAAGTGAACTCATAAATAACGTTAAAACAAAAAGATATACTTATAATAAAATCAGTCGGATGTTAGTTCATATTTTGTGCAATTTTACTAAAGAAGAAGCTTTAAAATACACCAAAATAAATTATATTAGACCTCTAGGATTTAACTCTTTAGGTCAAAAATACTTAAATCAAGTAAAAAAAGAAATTGAAATACCAATTATAACTAAATATAATAAATTATTAGATTTAGAACTAAGAATAACTTCTGTTTATGCATCTATTTTAGACGAAAAAGATAAACAAAAACTAATTAAAGATGAATATCAAAAAAAGCCTATTATTAAATAGGTTTTTCTAAATGTTTTTCAGTAATTTCTCCATTATAATAATGCGTTCTTTGCAAAATTTTTTGTTTTGGTTTGTATTCTTGTTTAATATTTAAAACAGAACTGTTTTCTAAACAAGACAACATATCTCTAGTAATTTTTAGCTTATCTATAATCTTATTTCTAATTGTTCGGTTTTTTGTATGAGTAAAAGCAGTTAAAAGACATGTTATTGTTAAAAAAGAACTATTTAAAAAACTTGGATTACTAATCAAATTACTAATTACTATACCATTAGCAACCGTATTAATAATCTTACAATAATTATCAAAAAATTCATTATTTTCTAAATCTTGAAAATAACTATTAATTTGATAATTAAACATTCTACAATATTCTTTTAACTCCTCATCATTTAAACCAGATATATCTATCATAACTTACCTCCCTTAAAGTTTTTGACAATCAGGACAATAATAAGTTCCTCGACCATTTACTTTAATTTTAACAATTAAATGTCCACAATTAAGACATTTTTCACCTTCTTTAGTATGAACTAATAAATTTTGTTGAAATCTCCCATGAACTCCTTCACTAGAAGTATAACTTCTAATCGTTGTTCCACCATCAATAATAGCTTGTTTTAAAACTTTTTGAGTATTTTTAATAATCAAATTACAATCATCAATAGTTAATAAAGAAGCTTTTTTTAAAGGATTAATTTTACTTAAAAACAATATTTCATCCGCATAAATATTTCCAATACCTACGATAATACTTTGATCTAATAAGGCTGTTTTAATAGGTAAAGTTTTTTTCTTAAACTTTTCTTTTAAATACTTAGTAGTTAAATTTGGATCAAATGGTTCTAAACCTAATTCATTTAATGGCTTTTGATTATAAACTTCATCTTTCTTAATCAAATGCATTTTCCCAAATTTTCTAGTATCTTGATAACGTAATTCTTGTCCATTAGTAAATTTAAAAATAACATGTTCATGTTTATTGATTTGATCACCATCATTTTTTAAATTAAATTTACCTTCCATTCGTAAATGGGATAATAAATAATAATCATCAAGCTCAAACATTAACCATTTGCCTCTTCTTTTAACATCAATAATTGTTTGTTTAACTATTTGTTTAACAAACTTTTCAACACTAGGAAATTCAATAATATTATCATAATTAATAACTACATCTTTTATTTTTTTATTTATTACTTTCGTTTTTAAAGTTTCCTTAACTGTTTCAACTTCCGGTAATTCTGGCATACTTCACCACCTTACAACTTTTTCTCATATAATTTACAATCATTAAAAATTTGTTTAACGTTTTTTAAAAGCGTTGCATCCACTTTACTAAAATAAAGTTTTATTTTAAACTGTCCTTTATTAGTTAAATTAATATGCTTACTTAACACTTTTCCCATATCAATTAACTTTAATTTTTTTATCTTTAATATTTTTTCAGCTAACAAAGGATAATGAGTACATCCTAATACTAAAATCATATTTTCATCAAAAACTTTTAAATATTCTTTTAAAGTTGTTTGCATTTCTAAAGAATTAATTTCACCTTTTTCTATTAAAGGTACTAATTTAGGTGCTTTAACACTAACAACTTCTTTATTTTTTAAATATTTATCAAAATACTTACTTTTTATTAACATCTCGGTTCCCATTACCCCTATTTTTTTATTATTACAACTTAAAAGATAATTAATTGTTGGACTCAAAATATCTATAATAGGAACGTGGTATTTATCTTTAATATCAAAATAAATATTCGAACTACTAGTACCACATGCAACAATGATTAAGTCTACCTCTTCATCTTTAAAAAATTTAATAATCTTATCAACAAATGTTAACAATTGTTTCTTACTTTTATTCCCATATGGTAAATTAATTGTATCACCAAAATATATATATTCATTATTAGGGTACTCACTTATTAATTCTTTTAAAACAGTCAACCCTCCTAATCCAGAATCAAAGACACCAATTTTCATACTTCACCTCTTATAATTTATAGTAATGTGAAAAGTTTTATGTAAAACTAATTACATTATCAATATAATAATTCATGTGTTTATTTATTATAACATATACTTAGTTATTTTATTAAACTCCCACAAAAATGAGTCCACAATAAAAACTAAAAATAATTTCTAAAAACGATCTTTTTCTCTCCTTATATACTAATTAATTGAGAAAAATAAAAACGAAATCACTAGTAAATATTCTTTTTTCAGCGAGAAGAGAAAATTTAAAAGAATAACCTATTTATAACTAGGTTATTTTTTTAACAACGTATATACTTTTTGATTATAATATTGATTTCCTAATTTATAGCTTTCTTGTTTTGTAGACTCAAAATGCATTCCTAAACTTTCCGCTAATTTTATAGAATTTACATTTTCTTCTACAATCTCTGCTTCTATTCTATGATACCCTATAACATTAAAAGCAAAAGTAATCATTTCTTTTACAGCTTCTCTTGCATATCCTTTTTTATTATAGTGATAACCAATAATATATCCAATTTTACAATTATTATTTAGCTCATCCTTACTATGAATTTGCATTAAACCAATCATTTCGCCACTTGCTTTTTCAACAATTCCCCATCTGAAATGATTTCCATTGGCATACCAATTCTTGTACTTGAACACTAACTGTTGATATTCTTCAAAACTATTAAATGGTAATTGATAATAAAATTTATAATAATCAAAATTATTAAAAATATTATCAAATAACATTTTAGCATCTTCATCATTTATTTTTCTAAGAAGTAATTGCTTAGTCTCTAATTCTTTAAATTTATCTTCTTTCATATAAGCATCTCCCAACTATATAAGTAGTGTAAATAGTTTCATACACTACCGCTTATTTCCCCTTTATATTTCAATGAATTTCTATATTTCTTACCAATCATTCTCTTTTGATAATATATTTTTTATAGAATTTCATTTTACATTACTCAATATAATATTAAAGAAAAAACATAGAGTCGAGGTAATGTAACATCTAAAATTATATCACTAATTATTATTTTTAAATTGTTTTTCTCATTCTTTATTAATTATATTTTTCAAAGATCTTTTTTTATTTTTCAATAGATATTTATATTAAGATTATCATCTTAATATCATTTTCATCTAGTTTAATTTGTTTTCTATAAAACTTTTCACACTATCTAATTTATATTCTAACATTGTTTTTCTAAAATTACAATCTTTTTCATTATTTGTCAAAAATTACAAAAATGACATTTATAATTTCAAGAATAATTAAATGTTTAAGATAATTTTATCTTTTTATATTAATAAATAATAAATATAATCAAAATCTTGTATTTGTTTTTATAAGCTTTCTTTGATATTGTTATTTATAGAAGGGAGGTTTTATGAAAAAAATATTTATTTTTACTAGCTTACTGTTTTTACTACCATTTAGTATCAAAGCTATCAATATTGAAGTAGATTATATTGACAATGTTTATTCTAACAGACCAGTAAATAATCAAGTTTTATCTGGTCAACTAGGTTATATTTACGCTGATAAAAATTTAGCTTATTGTTTAGATCCTAGTTTATTAATCGCAACTGGTGAAGGAAAATATGCGATAGATGAGACATATTTAGAGCAAAATTTAACTGAAGAAGAAATAAATTATATCAATTTAGTCGCACATTTTGGATATGGTTTTGCTAGTCATAAAGATGAATACTACTATATGGCAGCTCAAGAATTAATCTGGGAAAAAATTTATAACAAAGATTTTTATTGGACTGATCAAGAGTATCCTAATGGTAATAAAATAGATATTGACAAATACAAAAAGGAAATTGAATACCTAATTGAAAACAAACCATTTATAAATCAAAGCGTTAAAGGAAAAATAAATGAGGAAATTGTTTTAGAAGATAAAACTAATACTTTAAAATATTATGATATTATTCCAATTGATGACTTAGAAATTAGTAAAAAAGATAATAAATTAATTATCAAAGCTAGTAAAAGTGGTGATTATGAAATTAAATTAGAACACAAAAATAATGAAAATAAAAGCAATTTAATCTATTCATCAGCTAACCATCAAACAATTGGTCTGTTAGGTAATGATATTTTATTAGAAAGTAAATTTAAAATAACTATCGAAGAAGAAAAACAACCCGAAGTAATCGAAGATGTTTTACCTAATACAGAAAATACTGATATAAACAAAAACATTAGTAGTATTTGTCTTTTATGTTTAGGAATTTATTTATTAAGAAAAAGTTAATCTTTTTTTTAAGTATTGTTCTTATTTTAAGTTCTTTTTGGATACTCGGATATAATCATATCAAAAAACAAAAAAATATAAATCAACATAATGATATTATTAATCGTGATTTCTATCATGGAAAAACTAATACTTATGATAATTTAAAATATATTATTATTCCTGAATTTGATATTAAAAGGATTATTTATAATGACGCTAAAGAAGAAACATTAGATAAATATTATGTTGGCTTAGTAGCTGGTGATTTTGATAGTGAAACTGGTAATCTAATATTAGCTGGTCACAATGTTAAACATGTTTTTAACAAACTTCATCAAATTAATATAGGTTCTAAAATAATTATTAAAAGTAAAAAGAAATATGAATACATTGTCAATAATAAATATGAAACTTTAAAAAATGATAGTTCTGTTTTAAAAACAGTAACTGATCAAAAGTTATTAACTTTAATTACTTGTACTAATGACCCTAATAAAAGGTTAATTGTTACAGCAATAAAAAAAACAGATTATGAAACATCTTAAATTCATAATTTGTTTTTTTAAGTTAATTGATTTTTTTTAAATATTTTCTTAAACCCTTTATACCTGAAGTTATAGTTAACCCTTTATTAATTTCTAAAGCTAATTGTTGTAAATTCATTCCTAAAAATTTTTGATTTTCATTATTAAATAAATAAACTTTATCTTCACCAAAAGGCATATCAACAACTACACACACAGTATATTCATTTTTGTTTTTATAAGCATCAATAAAATGAACTTTATTCGTCTCTTTATCGGTTAATAAACTAAAGATAAATTCATAATAATACCATCTTCTCTCAGCATAACGCATTTTTTTATTATCACAATAAGCATCTATATTTTGTAAAATAAGATCTATTTTCTTATCAATTGGTATATTGTTTTGTAAAGCTGTCATTATAAGATATATATAATCGTTAGTATAATAATTATCTTCTTTAATATATCCGATTTTTTTATCAAGTTTTTCTATTTTCTCAGGTGATATTATTTCAATATTTGTATCAGCATGTAAACCAAAATATTTAGTTCGTAAATGGCCTTGAATATTTTGTAAATCAGATTGTAAATCAACTTTAAAAGTTAAACCGTTATTTAAAGTTATTAAATTCCAAACATGTTGATATTTTACTTGTTCTGATTTTTCGACAATAGTTTCTGTTTTAATTGCTAATTTGTTTAAAATGTATTCTAATAAATATGATAAAGATTTACAAATAATAATTTGATTTTCAAAATAATTTTGTAAGTGTACTAAATTTTTCTTACAATCATTATATATTTTTAATTTACTTTTCGTATTTCCAAAGGAAAAATCTAAATCAAAAGACATTATTTTACCTAATTCAATATAAACATAACGTACTTTTTCAAGTTGATTATAATCTTTTGTTTTTTCTATTATTTTATCTATATAAAGTTGTAAACTATTCATCACAATCACCTATTTAGGTTTTATTACTTTAATTCCACCCATATAAGGTTGTAATGAAACAGGAACATTAATACTTCCATCTGAATTATAATTATTTTCAATTAAAGCAATCAAAGCTCTAGTTGAAGCTAAAACTGTATTATTTAAAGTACTAACATAATATGTACCATTATCCCCTTTACTTCGAATTCCTAATCTTCTCGCCTGAGCATCACCTAAAGTTGAACAAGAACCAACTTCAAAATAGTCTTTTCTTCTTGGACTCCAAGCTTCAACATCACATGATTTTACTTTTAAATCAGCTAAATCTCCACTACAACATTCTAAAGTTCTAACTGGAATATCCATGTTTCTAAATAATTCAACTGTATATGACCACATTTTATCATACCACTTGAAAGCTTCTTCAGGTTTACACAAAACAATCATTTCTTGTTTTTCAAATTGATGAACTCTATAAATTCCCCGTTCCTCGATACCATGAGCTCCTACTTCTTTTCTAAAACATGGTGAATAAGAAGTTAAAGTAATAGGCAAATCACTTTCTTTAATGATTTGATCTTTAAATTTACCAATCATTGAATGTTCACTAGTTCCTATTAAATATAAATCTTCACCCTCTATTTTATACATCATTGCATCCATCTCTTCAAAACTCATAACTCCGGTTACTACGTCAGAACGAATCATAAAAGGTGGAATACAATAAGTAAATCCTTTATCAATCATAAAATCACGTGCATACGCAAGCATCGCGCTTGATAATCTAGCAATATCTCCCATTAAATAATAAAAGCCATTTCCACTAGTTCTGCCCGCACTTACTTTATCAAGACCGTTTAAGCTTTCAATTATATCAGCGTGATAAGGTATTTCGTAATCAGGCACTGATGGTTCACCATATTTTTTTATTTCAACATTTTCGCTATCATCTTTACCAATTGGTACTGATGCATCAATAATATTAGGAATTAACATCATTCTCTTTTTTATTTCTTGTTGTAAACTTTCTTCTTCTTTTGTTAATTCATCTATCTTATGATTAAAATTAGAAACTTCATTTTTTATTCTCATAGCTTCATCTTTATTGCCATCACGCATAAGTTTACCAATCATATCGCTTTTAGTATTTTTTAAAGCTCGTAAATCATCACCTTCTTGTTTTACTATTCGAAATTTATAATCTAAATCTTTAACTTCATCAACTAATGGCAATTTATGATCTTGAAATTTTTTTCTAATATTTTCTTTTACTAATTCAGGATTTTCTCTAATTAATTTAATATCTATCACTATATACCTTCTTTCTTTTTAATAAAAATAAGACTAATAATTAGGAGCAATTAATGCGGTACCATCCTAATAATAGTCTTAATTTAAGATAACGGGATAACCCGAGAATGATTAGTTCCTCTTTGGAGTAGATTCATAACCAATTATTATTAGTTTCCACCAACCACTAACTCTCTATTAAACAATTATAAGTTATTACTAATTTCCAAGTAACAATTTAAATATATTAACATTATAACATATTTTTTATTTTTTTCAACCAATTACTTGATCTTGAGAACGATTTATTTGCGAAATAACCATTAAATCATTATAATCTCTTACAACATCGATATTAGGTATTTTAGTTTTTTCATTATATCGTGAATCAACAAATGAAATAATCGAACCTAATAAAACTTTAGGATTGTTTAACATTTTAGAAAAAACAATATCACTATTACTTCTTAAAATTTCTCTATAAACCAAAAATTCAACTTCTTCAACGTTTAAATCATTACTATCTAAAGTTTTATCCGTTTTAATAGGAACATATTCTTTATTATTATTGTAAAAAGAATTAACTTTAATTATATTTTTCATAAGTTCCAATATAATAACTGTTGTACCCAATTGTTTTAAATTATCTCTCGCACCACCAATAGTTGTAATACAACCAAAATTACCTTCAATCACATTACTTAAAAGTTGAATATATAAATTACATAACTTCTTATTACTTTTAACATTCAGATAATACTTATTAACCGTATCTTTTAATGCGTCGTCAATCACTCTCGCTTTATCGTTCAATTTATCACCCTTACTTTATATTATCTTATTAATAATATAACATTTTAATTCTTGTTTGGCAAGAATATTTTTATTGCTTTTTATATTTAAATATGTTATTCTATATTCATCAAAAGGAGGAAGAAAATGACTAGAAATAAAAAGTTAAAGAAATTAACAGATTCTTTAGATGCCTGTTTAGATATTACACCACATGTAATAGATACAACAAGCGAAATGATTAAAAAAATTTTTAAATATCCTAATGGTATTGATGACAAAGTAATATTCAACGAAAACAACAATGAAGTTATATCTAATCAAACACCATATAATTTTGTCTTCGATCAAATATGTCAAGTTCATAATCGTATGATTGGAACATGTCATATTCCTGAAATCAAAACTATTAAAGAAACAGAAGAATCAGTATACATTGATTATAGTATTACTGATAAATATGATGGACACGATATTTTTTACGCTAATTTGGTTTTTTGTTTTAAAACCGGTAATATGTTAATATTTAAAGTGGAAAGTAATCGTGAAACTAACAATCCAGAACAAACGATAGTTTCTTTAAGAAACATTGATAAAAAATGGATAGCTAAAAAAGAAGTCATTAAGGAAAATAACTTTAACACACCAAAACTTTATAAAACTAAAGTATTAAAATAATTAATAAATTATTTATTTGGTATTGACTAACAAATAAAAACATAATATAATTATAACTGCAACACATCTAGCAGCGTTATTTTGAAAATTATAACGTGTTTATTACCTTACGGGTTATTGTGTAACTTTAGCTGCAAAGCGAAGATATTAAAATAAACACCCTATAATTTGACAAAATAACCTTGATGTTACGCTTAGAAAGGAGAGTTTATGTCAAGGTATACTGGACCAACTTATCGAAAAAGTCGTCGTTATGGTTTTTCTATTTTAGAAACTAATCAAGAATTATCTAAAAAGCCTTACATTCCAGGTCAACATAGTAAAAAAAGAGCTAAAAAACCATCTGATTATGGTATTCAATTACAAGAAAAACAAAAAGTTAAATTTATGTATGGTTTAAACGAAAAACAATTCCGTAAAACTTTTGAAGAAGCTGGTAAATTAAAAGGTGTTCATGGTGAAAATTTCTTAAAATTACTTGAAAGCCGTTTAGATAATTTAGTTTATCGAATTGGTTTTGCATCAACAAGAAAAGGAGCAAGACAACTAGTTAATCATGGACATATAACTGTTAATGGTAAAAAAGTAGATATTCCTTCATATCGTGTTAAACCTAATGATGTGATTGGCCTAAAAGGTAATAAAGATCTTTTAGTTGTTAACAATTCATTAGAAAAAGTTAGCAATCGTGTTGAATACATTGCTTATGACGATAAAAAGAAAACTGGAACTTACTTAAGATATCCAGAAAGAAGTGAATTAAATCCAGAAATTAACGAATCATTAATTGTTGAATTCTATAATAGATAATTAAATAGGCAAAAGGCCTATTTTTTTATTATTAAAAAAGCAAAAAATCAAATATTCTTTGCTTCATCATCTAAAATATTTTTAATGAGTTTCAATTTCCCTACAGGAGCGCCATCATTTAATAAATAATATTGAAATAAACCATAACTTGGGTAAAAATTACCCTCAATAATAACAGGTCCATCTTTAGTTATAGCAACATCCCAACCAACATAACGAATTTGAGGAACTACTAAACCAGCTTCTTTAACCATTTGGATAGCTTCTTTTATATATGGTATTTTAACATTAGTAAATTTAAATTTAGTTAAAGGATGCTGAGTATAAATATGACAATCATCATCAACAACATTTCCTAATAAATTTCCATCTTCATCTAAAGAAGCAAAAATATCGTGACAACTAATTACTTCTTCTTCACCAGTATTTAATCTAATAGTTTTTCCAATAACATGAACTTTGTTATCTTTGACTAACGTTACTATTCTAACAGTATTAACAGCGTTAGGGTTAATTTTGTTTAAATAATCATGTTGAATAATTGTATCTTCAACTAAATATTGTTTATTTATTAAAAGTTTATCGTATAATTTTTTTAAATTCAAATTTTCAGTTAAAACAATTTTTTCAACACCATCTCCACCAAAAGAATTATGTTTTTTAGCAAATACACTTTCTTTATTGGTAACAAATTTAACAAAATCCTGATAATTAGTATCCCTTAAATCAATAAAATCACGACCTATAAACTTTTTAAACTTTTTATTAAAAGCAATTTTATCTAAAAATATGTAACGATAATTTTTATCATTCAAATAATTAATAATATTATAAAACTTTTTTGTTTTAATATAATCTTTCTTTTCTTTATTTTTTAAATTAAAATAATTTCCCTTCATATAATCAGTATAACTAATTCCATATTTTAAAAAATTAATTATCATATCAGATTTTACCTTGAATTTAGAAACACTATTTTCTTTACTAATTAAATTTACTAAATAATTTAATCTTTTATTATCGATATCCAATACTTTATCAATCATTAGTTTTATACTAGACATAAAAACTCACCTTTTTAATTATACCATATATATAATATTTTTCACATACTTTTCACAAAAATATTATATTTATTACTCTTTATTTAAACTTTAGTTTATTTATAAAAAAACAAATAAAAATTAATTTATTTAATTTTTCTGACTATTGATATATATTAAAAAAGTCTTTAGACTTAACTAAAGACTTATCCCCACGGTATTTCTAATGGGCTAATTCGTTTTTTATTAATGTTTTGTTCAACTATTTGACCACTATTCATTTTAATAACTCTATCACCTATTAAAGCAATTCCTGGATTATGAGTTACTATAATCATTGTTGTATTAAATTTTTCATTAGCTTCAACCAATGTTTTCAAAACTTTCTTACCCGTAATTTCATCTAAAGCACCAGTTGGTTCATCACAAAACATTACTTTAGGTTCTTTAGATAAAGCTCTAGCAATTGATACTCGTTGTTGTTCCCCACCTGATAATTCATGCATGTATTTTTTACGATGACGATATAAATCAACCGTTTTAATGATTTCCATAACATTAGCTTTACTTTTGCCTAACGAAGCTCCTACTAAAACATTTTCATAAACATTTATATGTTCTAATAAATTATAGGTTTGGAAAATAAATCCAAGATTTTTTTTACGAAATTTGGTCATTTTACGATCACTATATTTAGCAATATTTTTACCTTCGTATATAATTTTGCCACTAGTAACTTTATCTAAGCCAGATATGCAATTTAATAAAGTTGTCTTACCACTACCACTAGGACCTAAAATAACAACAATTTCACCTTCATCAATAGTTAAATCAACACCATCTAAAGCTTTCGTTTCATAAACACTAGCTTTATAAATTTTATAAACATCTTCTATTTTAATCAACTGTGACATTTATCCACCTACTCTCTTTTTAAAGCTACAGCTAATGGTACTTTATTAAGTACACGCCTAGATATAGCAATAGCTAAATAATAAGCAAAAACTAAACCGATTAGTCCTATTAAAGCCATAACTGGTGAAAAAGTTACAGGAATTACCATATCCATATCACCAACTAATAAACTTATGATCCATTTTAATAATGAAATCATACAAGGTATTGATAATAAATACGCAATTATTACAAAAGGAGTATAAATATTTAAAACAATGCGACTGATTTTTTTATTATTATAACCCATAACTTTCATTAATGAAATTGTTCTTTTATTTTCTTCAACTACGATATTAGCAATTACAGCAATAATGATTAAAGCCATAACCGAAGCAAAAGCAATAACAATATAAATACTTCCATTCATTTGTTCCATTTGATTAGCAATGTTTTCTTTTAAATCAGTAATACTAACAATTCGACTAATATTATCTAATTGCTCATCACTCAAATTATCCATTGATTGATATTTCTTATCAGTTGTAGCAAATTGATTATAAGAAAATTCTTCTAAACCTAACTTTTTACTTAAACCATTACGATTAACATAACCACTTAAACTCATATATTCTTTACAAACATCTATTACTTGATATTCGACTTTTTGATTATCGATTTCAAAAACTAAGATGTCACCAATATCAACTTCCAAAACTTCTTTCAATGTTTGACTGATAATTATACCATCTTCATCTAATAATTTATCTGATATATCTTCTTTATCCTCATTTAAGATTTCAAAATAATTTAAATCAGCATCCATACCACTTAATGAAATTGTCCTATCTTCGACTTCTAAAGTATTACCATCAACACCTTTTATTTCTTTTAAATCTAAAGATTGACTTAAAATTAAATCACTATTTTCTTCCTTTTCTTGATTATTGGTTTGATTTAAAATAACCATATAATCATATTTCATTCCTTCAAAAGAAGTATCAATCATATTATTAAACAAATTCATACCGATTAAAGTTAAAACAATTAATAATCCCGTACAAAACGAAGTTAAACTAACAACTAATAATTTACCTAAAGACCTTGAAGCTAAAGAATATTTAAAACGATAATCAAAAGGTAATGGTTTAGTTATTTTATTAACTAATTTACTTAACAAATTTACTTTTAAATTACTTCCTTCTTTAAGTAATTGTAAAGGTTTTTTCCGTAACATAAAGATAGCTATTAAATAACTAATTATTGATAAAAATATTGTTGGCAGTAATAAAGAAGTTAGTAAATAACTAAAATCGAAATTAAAATTATCTAATGGAATCGTATAATAACTCCGATATAATTCCGTAATTGGATAGTGAGTTATAATGCCTAATAAATATCCTAAAGCACCACCAATTAATGAACCGATAATTGGATATACTAAATAACTACAAGCAATTGATAAACGATTATATCCTAATGATTTTAGAACACCAATTTGTAAACGTTCATCATCAATTCGTTTTTTTGTAATAACAGTAATAATAAACACTGATACACCTAATAATAGGTATAAAAAGTAATCAGCAAATTTACGAGTAACACCAAATTCTAATTGTAAAGCACTGATACGAGCCATTCGAATTACCGTATTTTGACTCATTGCAATCGTATCTGATTCTTCATCAAATAGTTTCATCATTGGATCTTCATTATCACTATCAGACATTTCAAATGTTCGATCATGATCATAATTAAATACTAAGGAATAGGTATTATCATTAACACCACTTACCACTTTATAATCATTTTCACTCATAAAGACAATATTGTTTTTACTCTCATCAAAAATAGGATTACTAATATCAATCATCGGATAAATATAATCAGGTGCATAAGTAAAACCGACTATTTTATATTCTTTTTCACCTATTTTATAAGTATCACCAATTTTTAAATCGTTTTCTTTAGCATAATCTGGCAAAATAGTTATTTCGTTATCGTTAGTCGGAAAATCACCATCAACTAAATAAGTTTTATTTATTATTGTATCTTTCTCATAAGGAATAACTTTAATCATTGTATCTTTATCAAAGACTGTTTTACTTCTTTCTACCTCATAAGTAAAATCATATTCATCTTTTATTTTATCAAGTTTTTGATTACCAATAAGAATATCAACTTCATATTTTTTCAAAATACTTTTAATATAATAACTTGTTTGCGTATCTAAAGATTGACCTGTCATTAAACTATATTGATATAAATCTATTATCTTCTTTTCCGTTTCAGTTAAGTTTTGTAATTGATTTAATCTATATTGTTCTAAATCTTCTAAACTAATATCTTTTTCTAAATCAATAACAACATCAAAAGCAAAATCTTCAACATTTTGACTATCTAAATAATTATAATAACGATCTTCTAAACGATCAATAGCTGTATTCATTGTTACATAAATACCCGTTGATAATAAAACCATTAAAATAATACCAAGCATTTGAACTTTTTTTCGGCGCAAACCTTTTAAAGCGTTGATAAATAAAAGTCCCATTTATGCCCACCTCAAATCTAAAGCTCTAGCTATATCTTTATTTTTAGTTATACTTACAATTCTACCACTATTCATTTTAACAACTGTATTAGCCATTAAAGCAATACTAGGGTTGTGAGTAACTATTATTATTGTCGTATGATATTTTTGATTAATTTCTTGTAACAAACTTAAAACAATTTTGCCCGTTTTTTCGTCTAAAGCGCCAGTTGGTTCATCACAAAATAAAACACTAGGATTTTTAACAACAGCTCTAGCTATAGCTACTCGTTGCATCTGCCCACCTGATAATTGATATGGGTATTTTTTCATATGTTCTTTTAAACCAACCAATTCTAATAAATCTTTTATATTTAATGGTTCTTTAGCTAATTCTTTACCTAATTCAACATTTTCTAAAACATTTAAATTGGCAATTAAATTATAACTTTGAAAAATAAAACCTAAATTATCTTTACGGTAATTAGTTAATTCTTTTTCGTTTAATTTATCAATTCTTTTATTATCAAAAAATACTTTACCACTTGTTGGGTTATCAATTCCCGATAATATATTTAACATCGTACTTTTACCACTACCACTAGGTCCTAAAATAACGACAATTTCTCCTTTATTTATATTTAAATCAATATGATCTAAAGCATGTGTTTTTTCATTAGCTACATGATAAATTTTAGATACTTTTTCTAATTTATATAACTCCATAATGCCCTCCCTTATAAGCATATTTTTATTATAACATTATTAGTTATATAAAACTAATAAATTTATAATTTTTAATTATTTCACATATTTTATATTATAAGAACACTTATAAAGTTATAACATATTTATTATTTTAAAGCAAATAATACTTTTTTTAAATTTATTATCTTTATATATTAAATTTAAAATATTAATTAATAAAATAAATAATTTTTTTAATATAAAAAACTGCAAATAATTAAATTTGCAGTTAAACAACACCATCAAAACTAAATATACTTAATTGACTAGATTCATCCATACCATCTAAAATACCCATCATACGCATTCTATCAATTAAAGTAGAAGAAACCTTACATCTTTTTTGTAAATCTTCAACACTTAAAAAATAATTTTTAGCCCTTTCTTCAACTATTTTTCGAGCTACTGTTTCACCTAAACCATCAATAGCTCTAAAAGGCGGAATTAAAGTAATACCATCTTCAGCAATTAAAAATTTATCAGAATCACTTTTTTGTAAATCGATTGAAGCAAACTTAAATCCTCTGGCACTAGCTTCTAAAGCTAATTGTAAACCTTCTAAAGTAGCTGTTTCCTTATTAGTGGCATTAAAACCTTTATTATTAATTTCAATAATTTTATCTTTAATTGCATCATATCCTTTAATCATCGCTTCAATATCAAAATCAAAAACCTTAATTGAAAAATGAGTCGCATAATACATAATTGGCTTATATAATTTAAACCAAGCTATCCTTAAAGCACTCATAACATAAGCAACTGCATGAGCTTTGGGAAACATATATTTTATTTTATGACAAGATTCAATATACCAATCTGGTATATGTGCATCTTTCATTTTTTGTTCCCATTTAGGCCATTCTTCTGGTATTTTAGTTGGTTTTCCTTTACGAACAAATTCCATTATTTTAAAAGAATCTAATGGTTCCATACCTTGATTCATTAAATAAACCATAATCTCATCACGACAACCAATTACATCTTTAAATGGTATGACATTATTTTTAATTAACTCTTGAGCATTACCAGACCAAACATCCGTACCATGTGATAAACCAGATATCTTAACAAGTTCACCAAACGTTTTAGGTTTCGTTTCCTCTAAAAGCGCTAGTGTGAATTTAGTACCTAATTCTGGTAAACCTAAAGTTCCAGTTGAACACATAATCTGCTCTTTAGTAACGCCTAATTCATCAGGGGAAGATAATAATGAATAAACTTTCTTATCATCCATTGGTAAAGTCGTTACATCAATACCTGATAAATCTTCCAACATTCTTAAAATGGTTGGAACGTCATGACCCAATATATCTAATTTTAAAAGATCATCTTCAATTGAATGGTAATCAAAATGAGTTGTTTTCCATAAAGAATTAGGATCATCAGCTGGATATTGATAAGGAGTAAAATCAAAAATTTCCATATAATCAGGAACAACAACAATTCCTCCAGGATGTTGACCAGTTGTTCTTTTAACCCCTTCACACCCCATAGCCAAACGTTCAACTTCAGCTGTTCGCATTTGAATACCTTTATCTTCACAATAACCTTTAACAAAACCAAAAGCTGTTTTTTTAGCTACTGTACCAATTGTTCCAGCGCGATAAACATTATTAACTCCTAATAACTCTTTAGTATATTCATGAGCTTTCCATTGATAATCACCAGAAAAATTAAGATCTATATCTGGCACTTTATCAGCATTAAAACCTAAAAAAGTAGCAAAAGGCATGTCATGACCTTCTTTTTTTAATAAAGTACTACATTTAGGACAATTCATATCTGGAAGATCATAACCACTAGTATAATCTTTTCCTAAAGATCTACCATCAATTTCAAAAATAGTATACTTACATTTAGGACAAACATAATGAGGAGGTAAGGGATTAACTTCCGTAATTCCCATCATCGTTGCTACAAATGAAGAACCAACTGACCCTCTACTCCCTACTAAATAACCATCTTCATTACTTTTTTTAACTAATTTTTGGGATAACAAATAAACAACATCAAACCCACCATTAATAATACCTTTCAATTCTGAATCTAATCTATCAGCAATTAACGGAGGTAAGGGATCTCCATATATTTCATGAGCCTTATTATAAACCATATCTGTTACTATTTGAGCTGAATTTTCAATATGTGGTGAAAAAGGAACACCACCAGTTTCGACAATAACTTCCAAAACTTCAATCGAATCAGCTATTTTATTAGGATTTTCAATAACTATTTCATTAGCTAAATCAGGATCTAAAAAACTAAAATCTTCTAACATTTCATTAGTGGTTCTAAAATGATAACTAGGAATTTGTTTAATATTATTGCGCGCTAAAGGATGTCTTCCACCACCTGGCACTTTTTGATTGACAATGATTTCACGATATATACGGTCTTCTTTAGTTAAATGATGAACATCCCCTGTTGCTACAATTAACTTACCAGCAGCTTTAGTATTTCGAATAATTTTTTTAATATGATCAATTAACAAAGCTTTAGATTCAAAATCACCACTTTGCAATAAATGATCATAGCAATCAAGTGGTTGAACTTCAACATAATCATAAAAATTAATTATATTAGTTAATTCCTCATCTCCCTTAGAACGAGCTTGAATAAAAACTTCGCTTTCATAACAACCACTACCAATTAATAAACCTTCTCTTAAACGATTAACTTCACTTTTTAAAATTCGAGGTGTTTTATATAAATATTTAGTATTAGCATAACTAACAATCTTAAATAAATTTTTTAAACCAACTTTATTTTGAGCTAGAATATTGATATGAAAAGTTCGCCCATACCTATGAATTTCATCCTTAGAAACTAATGATTCAATATCAATAATTGAATTAAAATTACGATCACTTAATTTTTGTAACATTTTGTGAAAGACATAAGCTGTTCCTTCAGCATCATAATCAGCTCGATGGTGCGCATCTTCATCAAAAGGAACATTATACCTTTTAACTAGCGCAGATAAACTATGTCGGGCATAAGTATTATCCATTGTTCTTGATAATTCTAACGTATCAATAACCGTATTTTCAAACTTACCTAAATTATATTTTTTATAAACCATTTCTAAAAACGAAACATCAAATTTAGCATTATGGGCAACCATAGGTAAATCTCCATACCAATTAATAAAATCTTTAATAACTTCTTCTTCCGAAGGTTTTCCTTTAAGCATATCATCAGTTATGTGGGTAATTTCTGTTATTTTAGGTGATAATTTTACACCTGGATCTATTAACTGTGAAAAACGATCAATAATTTCACCGTTTAAAATTTTAACAGCTCCAACTTCAATAATTGAATCTTTACCACCTGCATTTAATCCCGTTGTTTCAAAGTCAAACACAACATAAGTAGTATCTAATAAACTACGTTTATCACCTCTTATAACAATATCAACATCATCATCTACCATCGTTAATTCAACACCATACAAAGCTTTAAAAGGTTCTTCACCTTCTTTTAACGATTTATTATGATTTTTAACAAAATTATATACATCGGGAAAAGCTTGTAAACAATTATGATCAGTAATAGCTATCGCCTTATGTCCCCATTTTAAAGCTTGTTTAAGTAAATCTTTGCTTTCAACTACTCCATCCATTTGGCTCATTTTACTATGAGTATGTAATTCAACTCTTTTAACATCAGAGTCATCTATAATTTTAACTTCTTCATGTATAGCTTCATTAATATCATAAACACTTATAATAAGTTCATTAGAATAGTTATCATCTTTAACATTACCTCTAATTTTATACCATTTTCCTACTTTTAAATCTTTTTCTAATCTAGCAAATTCTTCATCATCATTAATAAACAATTTACAATAAATACTATCAGTATAATCAGTAACTTTTAAAGTCATAATTTTTAAATTCGTTTTGGTTTCTCTTATTTCCACTTCAAAAATACAAGCCTCAATCGTGGCACTATTAACTGGCCCTATTAAACTAGATACTTTTACTGGTTCATCTTTAATTATTCTTCCCATAATCGCACCTTCACTTGTTTTATTCTTTCGATTAGTTTTATTAGTCGTTTTAACTTCAAAAGAAATATCGTTATATTTATTCATATCTATAGCTATTTCATCTCTTATTTTTTGACTATTTTCTTCATTAATTAAATATTCTAAATTTAAATTACCAAAACCATAATTTTTAAAATCTGTTAGCAAATCTTTTTTTATACTATCTAATTTCATAGCTTCTGCTTTATTATTAATACTTATTTGAAGATTATTGCCATTTAAATTTATTAAACTATTTAAAAACATTTCTAATAACGGATTATCCTCTTTATATTTATTAATGCTATATTTAAAATAATCAGTTAATAAATTTAAATCTAAACTATTAGCTTTGATTTCTAAAGTAATTTGTTTATTAAATTCCTTTTTTATCGCATCATAAAGTTCTTGATAAATATTAACCGGTAAATTATAATCAAGTTCTATTTTAAAATGATATTTAGTTTTATCTTTATTACCGATAATTTTAACTAATTTACCATTTTCAAAAAAGGAATAGGTATTTTCATTTAATGCACATTTTTCTAATAATTTTTTTAAGTTTACTTCCATTAATGCCATATCCTTTCTTAACGTCTATTCTGATTTTAAACTATTTTATAAGTAAAGTCAATAATTATTAAATGCTTGTTTTAATATAAAAACATTAGAAAAATAATTAATTTACTAATGTTTAATATTTTAATTATATTTTATTTCAAGCTTTTTAACTTTTAATTCATCTTCAACATTTTTAACAATTTCATGATCATGAATAAGTTTTTCTTCTAGTTTTTCTAATTTTATATATATCTCTTTATATTCAGAAAATAAATCTTGATATTTATAAAATTTGTTTTTAAAAACTGTCTTTAACCATGATAACTGCTCAATACTAACTTTAATATTGGTTGAAAGTTGTTTTAAATCAGCTATTTCTTTATTAAGTTCTTGACTATAATCTGAATAAATTATTTTAATTAATTGTTCTTTGTTTTGAATTTGTTTAAGCGTTTCTTTTTTATCATTTTTAAAAATATTAAATGTTAAAAAGTGAAACAATTTTATTAAATAGTCTCCATTTAAAATGTAATCAATATAATCATTAGCAATACTTCTTAATTGATTAATTGATAGAACATCTTTACTTTCGTCAAATTTTTTTAAACGTTCAATTATTTCATAAGATTTAGCTACTTCTTCTTTAATTTCACTAGTTATTGTGTTTTTTATTTTATATAAATCAGAAACATCTTTTTTATATTCTTTAAAATCTTCATCACGTTTTTTTATTGTTTTATCTTTTTTATTTATTTCGTAATCTAAATAATCTGATTTAGATAAAACCTCTAACAAATTATCAACATAATCCAAGTCCGTTTTACAACTAATAGCTAAATCTTTAATCTCTTGATTACTTGCTTTTAGAGTAAATAATTCGATATTTTTTAATAAAGCTTCATCATGTAAAAAATCAAAATTTTCAAAATCACTATTTCCACTTATCAACAAACATTCAATTTTTAATATTTCTGCTTGCTTTTTAATATTTAATATCTTCTTTTTCTTATCATCTACCTCTTCTTTTTTATAAACATTAGATAATCCTTTACTTAATTTAGATAACTCTTCATTTAAGGAAGATAATTTTTCTTTATTTTTAACAACAAACTTATTAATTTTACTTTCAATATTGGTTCCAGTTTCTAAAATTAAAGATTTTTCTTTTAAATTACTTTTAGCTTTTTTTAAACTAGTCTTACTAACTACGACAACTCTTTTTTTGGTTGTTATTAATTGTTCGTTAAAATTAACTACTACACTTTTTTTTAAGGTATTTAAATTAAATGTACCTTTTTTATCAAAAATTAATTCTTCTTGATTAGTACTAAAAATAGGTATCGGTTTCTTTTTATTTTTTGAATTAATTATATTATTTATTTTATTAACTTTTTTTAATCTTTTTTTAAATGTTTTATCAGTGGTTTCAAATTCAAAACTTATTTTTTCTTTTGTATTTTTAATCATTTATAATCACACTCGGTTTATAGTATAACATAAAAATTTTATCTAAACAATTATATTTATAAATTATTATTTTTATTAAAAAAGCAAACATATTATAACGATATATTGGTTTTATTTTTTATAACTTATATATAATAAATATTAAGTTTACACTAAAGTCAAGTTTTGAAAAAAATTCCAAAACTAACACCTCTTTATAAGTTTTGGAAATTTATTATTATAACAAATTATTTAAAATAAAAACAAAACGATCTTTTCCTTGCATATCTTTTTCAACTAAAACTTTCGATGCAGGAAAATATTTATAAGCTATTTTTTTTACACTTAAGGCTTGATTAGATCCTATTTCTAAAGAAATCATACTTTTTTCATTTAAATAATCTTTAGCTTTACTAATAATCTTTTCATAAAATTCTAAACCATTATTAGAAGCAAATAAAGCTAAATGAGGCTCATTTTTTTTAACTATATCCATAACATCTGGATCATCATAAGCAATATAAGGTGGGTTGCTTATTAGAAGATCTACTTTATTTTTTAAAGGTTCTAATAAATCACCAAGATAAAAAGTAACATCACACTTATTATCTTTGGCGTTTTCCCTAGCTACTTCTAAAGCTTTAGACGATATATCAACTGCTTCAACATAAGAATTAGATAGTAATTTTTTTAAAGTAATAGCTATGCAACCACTACCAGTTCCAATATCAGCAATTTTTAAATTATTAGGAAAATATTTTAAAATATAATTATAAGTTTTATTAACTAACTGTTCTGTTTCAAATCTAGGAATTAAAACATTACTATTAACTTTAAAAATAAGTCCATAAAAATCAACATTACCAACAATATATTGAACAGGAATATTTTGATTTAGTTTTTCTATAGCCTCATCTAATTTATTAGCATCAACATATTTTTTTAAATATTCTAAATCAGTCATTATCTTGTAACTTTCTTTTTTGATCTTCTGTAATTAAAGCTTCAATTATTTCATCTAATGATCCTTCCATAACTCGATCTAATTGTTTTAAAGTAAAACCAATTCGGTGATCAGTAACTCTATTTTGTGGATAATTGTAAGTTCTTATTTTTTCTGAACGATCACCAGTTCCAATTTTATTGCGACGTTCTAAACCTAATTGTTCTTCTTGTTTCCGCATTTTTTCTTCATATAATCTCGCTTTTAACATTTTCATACAATGTTCTTTATTTTGAATCTGACTTCTCTCGTTTTGACAAGTAACAACAATTCCACTTGGTAAATGAGTAATTCTAACCGCACTATCGGTTGTATTAACTCCTTGACCACCCTTACCACTACTACGATAAACATCAATTCTTAAATCATTAGGATTAATTTCAACTTCGACATCTTCATCAGCTTCAGGCATTACCAAAACCGTAGCCGTTGACGTATGAACTCGCCCTTGCGTTTCCGTACTTGGTACTCGTTGAACACGATGCGCTCCACTTTCATATTTTAATTTCGAATAAACATTATCGCCTTTAATTAAAAATTCAATTTGCGAAAAACCACCAGCTTCAGATTCTTCAGCATTCAAAACTTCAACTTTAAATCCTTCTTTTTCAGCATATTTACTATACATACGATATAAATCACCAGCAAAAATATTAGCTTCATCACCACCAGCAGCTCCTCTAATTTCAACAATAACATTTTTAAAATCATTAGGATCTTTAGGTAATAAAACAATTTCTATTTTAGCTTCCAAATCTTTTTTTTCGTTTTCTAACTTACTTATCTCTTCTTTTGAAAATTCTAAAAATTCTGGATCTTTAGCCATTTCTTTAGCTTCTTTAATATCGCTTAATACACGTTTATATTCTTGATATAAATCATATGCTTCTTGTAATCCAGCTTTTTCTTTTGATAGCATCATTGTCTTTTTTATATCTTGAATAACTTCTGGTTTCAACATTTCATTATCGATTTCTATAAAACGCTTTTCGATATTATTTAATCTTTCTAACATTGTTACCCTCCTTTTGACACACAAAGAAAATAGGTCATTACCTATTCTTCTTCATCATCTAATTCATCATCTTTAATTATAGCTAAATCATCTAAATCCTCATCGATTTCTAAATCATTATCATCATCTAAACTATCAACATCATCATCTAAAACCATTTCTTCTTCTATTTCTTCATCTTCTTCTATTTCTTCTTCGATATCATCATCTTCTTCATCAACGACTAAATCAACTGAATGATGATCTCTAACATCCCATTTACCTGAATCTAATAAAATAAAACGTTTATCGATTGTCAAAGATGTATAATAATCTCCAATCTTTGTTTGATAGTCTTCATCACTATAGCCTAATAAATTACAAATATTTTTAAAAATATCTGGTGTCGTCATTGGCTTTTTATTTTCTTTTAACAACTGATAAGTAATATCAGTATAAGACATTTGTTCAAGTTCTTCTTTTGATATATTATTTAATTTCATTTTATCCTCCCTACATTTTATCTGGTGCTTTAACACCGATTAAATTTAAAGCATTTTTAATAATAATCTTAACACCTTTAATTAGATTAATACGTTCAGATGTATAAACATCATCATCAGTTAATATCTTTTCATGAGCATAAAAGCTATGAAATAAAGTAGCTAAATCATAAATGTAATTAGTAATAACATGTGGTTCTTTAGTCTTCGCACTTAATTTAACAACATCTTCGAATTGATACATTTTAAACAGTAAATCGATTGCCCAATCAGAATTAATTGTTGTATATTTTAAATTATGATTAACTCCTTTACCATAATCACTTATAATTGAGCATATTCTAGCATGAGCATAACTTACATAGTAAACTGGGTTTTCACTGGATTTTTTAGTTGCTAAATTAAGATCAAAATCCATTTGAGTATCTAAACTACGTGCTGCAAAGAAATATCTAACAGCATCAACTCCGACCATTGCAATTAAATCTTTCATTGTTAAAGACTTACCAGTTCTTTTACTCATTTTAACTTCTTCACCATCTTTAATCAAACGAACCATTTGTAAGATTTTAACATCTAGTTTAGAAGCATCGTAACCACACATACTAATACTGGCTTTAAGCCTTGGAACATAACCATGATGATCAGCTCCCAAAACATCAACCATTTTATCATATCCTCGATTATATTTATCTATATGATATGCGATATCAGGAAGTAAATACGTATTAGTATGATCACTTTTAACTAAAACTCGATCTTTTAAATCACCATATAAACTTGTTTTTAAAAATAAAGCATTATCTTTTTCATAAGTATAACCATTATCTTTTAAGTATTTTAGTGTTTTATCAACTAACTTTCGATCATATAAACTTTGTTCACTAGTCCAAACATCAAACTCTACTTTAAAATTATTTAAATCTTTTTTAATTTCCGATAGTAAATATTCTAATCCTTTATTTCTAAACAATTCGCTATTGGCATATTTTCCATATTCATCATATATTTCTTTAGCAATATCGATAATTTCTTGACCATAATAACCATCTTTTGGCATTACTAATTCTTGACCACAAAGATTATCATAACGAGCTTTAATCGATTTTTCTAAATTAATAATTTGATTACCACCATCATTAATATAGTATTCACGAGTCACATCATAACCACAAAATTTTAAAATACGAGCCATCGAATCACCGTAACTAGCTCCTCTAGCGTGTCCGATATGTAAAATTCCCGTTGGATTCGCACTTACGTATTCTAAATTAATTTTCATTTTGTTTCCTATATTATTTTTACCATAATTTTCATCTTGTTTTAAAATAAAATTCAAATTATCAAATAAAAATTCTTTAGTTAAATAAAAGTTTAAAAAACCACCTTTAACTTCTATTTTATCAATCTCTTTTAAATCAATTTGTTCTTTTAAATTTAAAGCAATATCTAAAGGATTTTTTTTAATTACTTTACTTAAAACGAAGCAAATATTACTAGAATAATCACCATTCTCTCTTTTTTTAGGAATTTCAACAATAATTTTATCTATAGAAACCCACTCACTTACAACATTATATATTGCTTCTTTTATAATATCTTTCATTTCATCACCTCGTAATCTAACCTGAATTTAAATTCTTCGTCATTAATATCTAAAACATAATCAATTAAAATTTGACCATCTTTAATAACTAATCTTTTAGTTGTTATTTTTAAATCAAGTTTACGATCAATATCTTTTATAAAATAACTACCGTTAGTTATTTTATTTTCGACGAAAGTTAATTCTATTTCATAATCATTATTTACTCTTTTTAAAGTAACAGGACTATCTAAAATAATTTCTGTTATAACATTCCCATCATTATACTTAATAACTTTATCATTTAAAAAACCTTTAGTTTCTTTAATATTATCTAGTTCACAATCTTTATTAGCTAAAGAAAATTTAATCATTATTTCCACTAACATTCACCTTTACTTGGTAACTATAACATATGTTATGATAAAATGCAACAAATTTTATCAATTTTTCATATTTTTTTATTAACTTTTATATATTGCAAATTAATTATCTTTTTTTATAAATAATAACTAATATTTTTCTATTTTTTTCTAATAATAAAGATAGAATGGATGATTTTATGCGAACATTAAAAACAATCGGAAAAATATTATTAATTATTTTTATTTCTTTACTTATTGTTTATAGTGGTATTTATTTAGTTGCTAAAGCGATGCCCAAATTAGAAATAAAATCGGCTAATGGAATATATCTATATGATAAAGATGGTAACTTATTTTCTGGTACTACTGATGATGATTGGGTTAAATTAAAAGATATATCTCCATACCTTATTAATGCAACTATTTCAGTTGAAGATAAACATTTTTATAAACATCAAGGTTTCGATTTTTTAAGAATTATTAAAGCCATGTATATTAATATAACTAACGGTGAAACATTGCAAGGCGCTTCAACTATATCACAACAATACACTAAAAATTTATTTTTAGATTTTGATAAAAAATGGTCCCGTAAAATTGAAGAAGCTTGGTTGACAATTAAATTAGAAGCACATTATAGTAAAGATGAAATTTTAGAAGGTTATCTAAATACCATTAATTATGGTGGTATCTATGGAATTGAAAATGCCGCACATTATTATTTTAATAAAGATGCAAAAGATCTTTCTTTAGCTGAAGCTAGTATGTTAGCTGGTATTCCTAAATGGCCTAGTAAATATTCGCCTTTAATTAATGAAAGTGAAGCCAAAAAAAGGCAAGAGATTATTTTAGACTCGATGGTTAAAAATGAATATATTACTAATGAAGAAAAAAATCAAGCCTTAAATAAACAATTAACTTATTATGGTACTAAAGATAAAGATGGCTCAAAAACTTTAATGTATTATCAAGATGCTGTTTTAGAAGAATTAAAACAAATTAAATCAATTCCTGAAAATTTTATAGAAACTGGTGGTTTAAAAATATATACTAATTTAGATCAAGAAGCCCAGAGTATTATGGAAAATAGTATCGATGAATATATTGATGATGAAGATCTAGAAGTAGCTAGCGTTATGGTTAAACCTAGTTCAGGAAAAATCATCGCTTTAGTAGGTGGTAAAGATTATAGTAAAAGTCAGTATAATAGAGCCACTCAAGCTAAAAGACAAGTTGGATCAACTTTAAAACCATTTTTATATTATGCAGCTTTAGAAAATGGTTTTACGCCGTCAACAACTTTTACTAGTGAACAGACAACTTTTGCTTTTGCTGAAGATAAAACTTATAGTCCCCATAATTACGACGAGAAATACGCGAATGGACCAATTAGTATGGCTACTGCTTTGGCTTATTCTGATAACATTTACGCTGTTAAAACTCATTTATTTTTAGGTGAAGATACTTTAGTTGATACAGCTAAAAGAGTGGGGATCGAAACCAAACTCAAAGCCATTCCTTCTTTAGCGCTTGGTACTAATGAAATTAATCTTTTAGAAATGATAACAGCTTATAATACTTTAGCTAATGAAGGAGTTAAAGTAAAACCTTATTTAATTACTAAAGTGGAAGATAAAAACGGAAATGTTTTATATGAACATAAAAAAAGTAAATCAACCGTTTTAAATAAAAGTTTAGTTTATGTTTTAAATGAAATGTTAACCAATTCTTACTCAAGAGAATTTATTGATTATAATTACCCAACTTGTATGGAAATAGCCGCTAAATTAACTAAAAAATACGCTATTAAAACAGGAACAACTGATACTGATAGTTTAATTTTCGGTTATAATAAAGATTTATTAGTTGGAATGTGGACTGGTTATGATGATAATCGTGAATTATCAGTAGCTAGTGGAAGTAAAAATAAAAAAGCATGGGCTAATATTATGGAAGAATATTTAAAAAACGATGATGAAAGTTGGTATGAAACTCCTGATAATGTCGTTGGTGTTTTAGTTGAACCTAAAACGGGAAAATTAGCTACTAACGAAAGCGAGCATAAACAGTTAATATATTATATTAAAGGTACTGAACCATCATCAACCACTTCTAATTTAGATACTTTAATTCCTACTATTAATCAAGAAGAAAATAAAACTGACACTTAAAAACCTTACTCGGAAGTAAGGTTTTCTTCATTTTGAACAGTTTCATTACTTTGAACTGTCTCATCGCTTTGAATATTTTCGTTATTTTGAACACTATTATTTATTAGTTCAATATCACCGAATAATATTTGTTCAGTATTATAATTTAAAGTAATAGAATAAAAGCCATCTTCACCCATAACTGGACTTACACCTTGTGGTAAGCTACAGGTGAAATTACCATTTGCATCACTACAACCTGCTGTAATTGTTAAAATAAGTTGATTATTAACTATATTATAATAACCAGTCATATATTGATTAACTTGATTTTGATTAATAACTAAAACGAAATTTTTAAGTTGCGCAACATCTTCACCTAACATTAAAACGACACTTTGATCAGCGCTAACGAAATACATAGTCTGATCATCATCTGTTACTACTGGCGTAGTTTCGGTAACTTCTTCTTCAGTTGTTCCTTCATTTTCACTAGTTTCATCTTTAGGATTTAAATAATCAACCAAAAATTTATCATATAAAATATAACCTGCTAAACCAATAATAATTAAAATCAAAATAAATGTTATAAATTTATTCCCACCTTTTTTTTCTTTAACTGGTTTTTCTTTACGATGTTTCTTTTTTCCTTTTTTATCTGTTAATTGAATTGCCTCATTAGTGACATTTGATTCTGGACTGTTGTTTACATCATTAATAACCGGTTCTACTGGAGGAATTGGATTAACTGGTTCTAATGGCTCAACCGGTTTAACAGAAGGAGTTTCTTCTACTGGAGTAATAGGTGTTACTTGTTCTACTGAAGAAGATACTTCAACTGGTGTAACTGGTTCAATCGAAGTAACTACCCCAGTTGGTGGATTTTCCTCGACTGGAGTAACTGGTTCAAATGTTTGATTAGGTTGTTCAAAAGACGTTACTGGTTCAAACGATTGATTTGTTAAATCTGGTTGATTCGTTGGTTGAGCAATCGTAAAATCATCAGTATTATTTAAGTTACTAGATAAATCTGATTGATTAAATTGATCAAAAGATGATACTGCTTCAAACGATTGACTTGTTAAATCTGGTTGATTCGTTGGTTGAGCAATTGTAAAATCATCAGTATTATTTAAATTACTAGATAAATTTGATCCACCAAATTGATTATTTATATCAGTACTCACACTTTGATTATTTAAAGTATCATTCCCTAAACCAGGTTGATTATTAAGGTTATTATTAGACACTACTGATTGATTATCATTTAATGGTGTATTAAAAGGATTTGGACTTTGTGGTCTTACATTAGAATTATTTATATTATTTCCATTTTGTTCATTCATAAATTTACATCCCTTCTATTATTCTTTAATTAATAATACCATAATTAAATCAACAAGTAAATAATTAACTTAAATTATTTTGCAAAATCAAAACTAAATTTATAAAAATTATTTTATTATTTCTACCATATCGCCACTTTTTAACAAATTACCATTCCCATCATCAGTATCTAAATGACATTCTAATTTAAAATTATCTGATACCTTTAAATAAACATTATCTAAAATACCACCTTTTTCATTAATAACTTTAATTTTAACTTTATTTAAACCAGATAAACCTAAATCAATAACATCTTGTTTAGTTAAATGTAGATGACGATTAGCTATAATACATCCTTCTTTTAAATCCAAACGACCATTAGGACCAACAATAGTAATCGGACTACTATTAACAATATCAGAAGAATTACGAACTGGAGGATTTAACCCTAAAAAATAACTATCCGTTTTAGAAATTTCAACCTGTGTATAATTACGAATAGGCCCTAAAACTCTAACATTATCAATCTCTCCTTTTGGTCCCACTAACTTTACTTTACTTGTACTAGCAAATTCACCTGGTTGCGTTAAACTTCTAGCTATTTCTAATTCATAATCACTACCAAACAATACCATTAAATCTTCTTTTTTTAAATGAACATGACGATTAGAAATCCCTACCTTAACTTGCAATAAAATCACTCTTTCTTTTTTTTATCAAATATATTTTTGTCTATAATTATATTATATACTATTTATTTTTTTAAAGCAAAGATTTATTTAAAAGTATTTACACATTTAATCATAAATATTTTTAAAATCTAATATGTTTTTATAGAAAGGGTGATTTTAATGAACAACAGTTATCAAAATCCTACATTTCCAGGTAATCCAATATATAGCGGTAATATGCCACTACCAAACCAAACTACTGCGGCTAATTATTCTAATAACTTTGAATTACCTATGGAACAATCTTATATTGAAAACATTTTAAGATTAAACAAAGGTAAACAAGTTCACGTTCACATGACCTTCCCTGATTCAAATGAATTTAGAGATCGGGAATTTTCTGGTATTATTGAACAATCAGGACGTGATCATATTATTTTAAGTGATCCAGCTACTGGAAAATGGTATCTTTTACTAATGATCTATGTTGATTTTATAACTTTTGATGAACCAATAAATTATAGTCAAGAATTTATTCCTAGTAATTGAAAATTAAAAAAATCCGTGCTATAATTAAATTGGTGATAGTATGGATTTAGTTATGTATGGTTTAATGATTTTCATTGTAATTTGCTTTTTGTTATTATGGTATGTAACTATATATAACAAATTTCAAACATTTATTATCAGAATTAATGAAGCTGAAGCTAGTATTGATTCAACTTTAAGAAAAAGATTTGATTTACTAAATAAATCAATTAGTATTATTAAAGCTAATACTGATATTAAAGAAGAAATTTTTGAAGATATTGTTAAATTAAGATCACGTAAATTAACTAACTTTGAATTAGATCGTAAATTATATGATGGTATTAATGAATTCGACAAAATTAAAGAAGAACATGAAGATTTAAAAAAATGTGATAGTTTTATCAAAATTGAATTAAACTTAAACGAATCAGAAGCTGAAATTGTTGCATCAAGACGCTATTACAATGACATTATAACTGATTATAACAAAATAATCCGTACCTTTCCATCTAATATTGTAGCTAAATTATGTGGCTATAAGCAAAAGACTTATTTTGATGGTAAAGATATGACCGATGATAAAATAAATGACTTTAAATTATAAAAACCACTAA
This sequence comes from uncultured Bacilli bacterium, assembly GCA_944368805.1. Classification (GTDB taxonomy): domain Bacteria; phylum Bacillota_I; class Bacilli_A; order RF39; family UBA660; genus CALVXC01. The sequence continues at coordinate 19,823 of CALVXC010000003.1, read as the reverse complement.
CGCGTGGTTTTTTTCTTTTTCTTCTTTTTCTTTCTTCTGCGCAAAATTATTAATAAGATAATTAATAACAAAATAGCTGAAACAATAATTACAATATCCGCATTAATATTAATTTGTTTAACTGTTTCTTCTTCTTGATTATCATCATCTTCAATCTTAATAACATATTCGCCATCTTTAGAATATAAATAATTTTCTCTAGCATATCTAGCTAAATAATCTGGATCATTTAATCGATCAATTTCAATTTTTAACTCTTCTTCATCTTCTTTTAATTTAGTAAGTTCATTATCTAAACTTATTTTTTCTTGTTTCAAATTATATAACTTAACCGCTGAAGAAAACAAACAAAATGATAAATAAACAAAAGCTAAAACACATAAAGGTGCTAAAAAGGCTAAACGCCGTTTAGAAGCTTTACTAATTTTCTTATTACGCTTAGCCATATTTTTCACCATCCTTACTATGTGATTATATCATTTTTTCTTGTAGCGTGCAACTAATTTAAGAATAAGCTTATTTTCAATAATGTTTTCTAAAACAAAACCTACAATAATCATAAGTAGTGAATAAATATGTAACATACCATAATTTATTTTAAGTAAAATCAAAAAATATATTAAAACATTTACTAAAACAAAAACAATGGTAAAAATTGTTTTTAATAATTTTTTTTCATTATATAAAAATTTATAGTTTAAATTAATTAAAATCGAAAAAACAACACCATATAGAAAAGAAAAAACAAGTAAATGAAGTTGAGTAGTTAATTCCATTATTTAAATAATTTACTAAATACTCCTTCATCTTTATTTTTTTTATTAAGATTTTCCATATAATTTAAACTATTAATATGACCTTTAATCGATACATTCCCTTGATAAGTATCTAATTTAATTATTTCCAAATCACTACCTTTAATAATAACAAACCCCATTGTTGTTTCTAACAAAAACTCTTCACTATCAAAATTTTCTATTTTTTTAACACCACTAATAATAATATTTTTTCTTTCAACAATATTAATACTATGATTAAATGATTGTATTTGTGATTCTATCTTGTCCATATTATTCCTCCTAGTATAATAATATGTTTAAAATAAACAAAATATCACAAAAAAAACTCCAAAGGAGTTATTCTTCATTTCTATAAGCTTCCAAAATTTCGTCTTCGAACATTTTTCTAGCTTCTTGGTTAATTGGATGGGCTATATCTCTATAACCGCCAGTTGCTGTTTTACGGCTTGGCATAGCGATAAATAAACCATTATCACCTTCGATAATTCTAATATCGTGAATCGCGAAACAATCATCAATTAAAACTGAAGCAGTTCCTTTCATTCTAGAATCTTCTTTCTCAACCTTACGCACATTGACTGATGTGATTTTCAAGTATATCTCTCCCTTCAGTATATAGTATTACACTTTCAGTATATATTACTTTTCATGAAAATGCAACCCTTTTTGGTCGAAATATGTAAATTTTTGTCAATTAATAGTCAATTTTTATCGTTTTAGTAATTATATCCGAATAGGAAAATGATTTTATTTTAGAATTATCGTTATCTAACATCTCTACTAAAAATATATAATTATATAATTCTTTAATTCGTACATTATAACTTTCATATTTATTTCTTCCTAAATTATATTTAATTGTTACATCTTTACCAATATGATTATTTAGTTCTTCTTTAACAATGTCAATATTCATCTTTTCACCTAGGATATCCTACATACATAGTTCCTTTCGTTTTAATTCCACCCATACCATCTTTACCATATTTAGTATGTTCCAAAATCCCTTTTAAATCAATATCTTGTGTAATATCTGATAAACTCATTTTGGAAGCTATAATAGCTGGATCTAAAGCATGAATATTAATTCTTTTAGGACTAGAAGCAAAATTAGCGCCAGCTTTTATAAGCTCTTCATAATCTGATTGACACGCTCCAGCTATAATAATTAATTTTTCATGACTATTTTCGAATCTTCTAGCTTCTTTAATTGCTTCGACAAAATTACGACTATTTTTATAAGAATCTAAATTATCAATAGATCCTTTGCGCTTGTAATATGCATCATGACCTGTAATAACAACAATATTAGGATTATATTCTTCTAATAAATCTCTAATTTTATAAGGAATTTCTTCTTCTGTTTCCTTAACTCCCATAGCTGCTATATTAATATCATCATAATATTTTAAACATCTATTTAAATAATCACTATCTCCATCAATATGAAGAATTTTACCAGGAAGATAAAAATAATCGTTGCGATTTAAATCACATTTTTCTTTAATGCGATCTAAAAAAGGTTTTTCTTCTTCAATATCTTCATTTTCATCATATTTTTGTAAATCTTCCATACTACTATCAGCATACAATCTAATATTAATTCCTTTTAAATAACAAATATCATCTTTAATATCGATAATAGTAAAAACCATATCATTATTATAAGAATTTCTTGTTACTAAATCACCTATTTTAAATTCCATATTTTTCACCCAACTAATTATATGCTTAAAATTTAAATAACATAACAAAAAAAGAGAGTAAAACTCCCATATTTCAATTTTTTAATAAACAATATTGCCTATCTTTTTGATAAGTTCTTAAATTATCTTCGACTAGCCAAGTAATTACTTTATCAGAATTTTTAAAATCAAAAATTAATTCTTGAACTTGATTATAATTAAGATTTGATAAAGATGCTTTTAATTTAGCCATAATAATGGTTATTTCACTAAAACTATCTTGAATATTCATTTGTGACAAACATTTCAAACTTCTTCTAGCTTTATTAAAGAAATAATTATTCATACATTCACTATAAACATCGTAATCAACCATATGGCCAAAATTATACATTAAAGATAATTTATCATAATCGAAACTATCTTCTAGAAATTGTTTTTCTAAATTACCATAATCAAAAATACTTAAGTAAATTTCCTTTTTCAAATCATCTTTAATACTAATATAATTTTTATCAGTTAAATATTTTTGTAAAAATCTAATCGTTAATAAAGAATAACTACTACCAAACATTAAATCGTTTACAGATCCATTTTTTTGACCTTTAAAAATAGAAAAATATGCTTTCATTTCCGAATAGTTATATCTTTTATAATCGGTGATTATGCGTTTTGAAATTCTTATTCCATCACCTGATGGTGAAAAGAAACAATTTATCTTTATAAAATTATAAAGTTCTTCACCAAAAATTTTTTTATATAAATCTTTCAAAATAAATCGACAATAATAAATATCGTTTAAAATTTCTTGATAAGGTAAAGAGTTTTTATCTAATGATGCTAATTTTATATAATCATTATACATATCTGTAGCTAATTGAAATATTTGTGAACAATAATCATCGTTTTTATTACTCATTTATTTCAACCATTTCATAAGTCTCAATAACATCATCTACTTTAATATCATTATACCCTTCAATCGTAATGCCACATTCTAAACCTTTTTTAACTTCTTTTACAGCATCTTTTTCACGTTGAACTGATCCTATTATTCCGTCATAAATAACAACATCATCACGTATAATTCTAGCTTGAGCACCTCTTTTAATTACTCCTTCGTTAACCATTGAACCAGCAATTGTTCCTACTTTAGAAAATTTAAACAATTGTTTTACCGTAGCATTCCCAATTACTTTTTCTTCATAAACTGGATCTAAAAGTCCTTTCATAGCTGCTTGTATATCTTCAACTGCTTTATAAATGATATTATAAAATCTTATTTCAACACCAGCTTCTTTAGCTGAATCTTTAATCATATTGTTAGGTCTAACATTAAAGCCAATAATAATAGCATTAGAAGCTTTAGCTAAAACAATATCACTTTCCGTAATAGCACCAACACTACTGCGAATAACATTAACTCTAACACCTTCTACTTCAATTTTTTCTAAAGAATTTTTAACAGCTTCACTAGAACCATGAACATCAGCTTTAATTAAAACATTTATTTCTTTAAAACCATCTCCAATTTTAGAAAACAACTCATCTAAAGTAACTGGTGTTTTAGACGTTTTATTTAAAGCTTTAGCTTTTTTACGTTGTTCACTAATACTACGAGCCTCTTTTTCTGTTGCAAAAGACATAAACTTATCACCAGCAATTGGTGTATCATTTAAACCAGTAACTTCAACTGGTTGTGATGGTAAGGCTTTAGTAATTTCTTCATTTTTATCATTTTTTAAAGTTCTAATTTTACCAAAAGTATCACCTACGACAATTGGGTCACCTAATCTTAAAGTACCATTTTGTACAAGTAAAGTTACAATAGGTCCGACATGTTTATCTAATCTTGATTCGATAACCGATCCCATTGCATAACGGTTTGGATTGGCTTTATATTCATTCATTTCAGCTACCAATAAAATATTTTCTAATAATTCATCAATTCCATCACCATTTAAAGCAGATATTTTATTATATAAAACATCTCCTCCCCATTCTTCAGGCATTAGACCACATTCACTTAATTCGGTCATAACACGTTCAGGATTAGCGCCAGGTTTATCCATTTTGTTAATAGCAACAATAATCGGAACTTTAGCCGCTAAAGCATGATCAATTGCTTCTTTGGTTTGTGGCATAACCCCATCGTCAGCAGCTACAATAATAATTATTATATCCGTTATTTTGGCACCACGTGAACGCATTTCTGTAAAAGCTGCATGACCTGGTGTATCAATGAAAGTAATTAATTTATCATTATGTTTAACTTGATAAGCACTGATAGCTTGGGTAATACCACCAGCTTCTGTTTCTACAACATTAGCTTTTCTAATCGTATCTAATAATGTTGTTTTACCATGATCAACATGTCCCATAATCGTCACTACTGGTGGCCTTGAAGTTAAATCTTCGGGATTATCAACAACTTCAAAAGCTTCAAAATTAGTTACATCAGCTGTTTCTTCACGTTTTAAAGTTTTATTATAATCTAGGACTAATATTTCAGCGTTTTCAAAATCAATCGTATTATTTAAAGTTGCCATTATTCCTAGAGAAAATAATTTTTTTACTAATTCTGAACCATTAACATTTAAAGCTTTAGCTAACTGCGCTACTGTCATGTTTTCTTTATACAATACAATTTTATCATCATTGATTGGTGTGTTTGAAATTAGTTTTTCTTTATTTTTATACATTTGTTTTTTACGGCGCGCTAAATCTTTTTTGGAAGTATCAATTTTTTTCTTAGATTTAATTGGTTCAACTTTTTTTATTGGTTCTGTATCTATTTCTTCAAAATTTTCTTCTTCAATATCAAAAGTTGCATTATCTAATTCGATAATCATTTCTTCATCAAGCATATCATCAGGCATTCTAACATCTAACCCTAACTCTTGACACTTATTTAATATTTCTTCGACGGTTTTATTTACATCTAAAGCATATTCTTTGACACTCATCATATATATTCACCTCTCTTTTTATAAATTTTTGTTATATCATTGTTTTTAATTCATCATAAATTTCTTCAGGAACATCTATTTCTAAATATTTATTTAATATTTTATTCTTACAAGCTTTGTTAAATACTTCTATTTCTTTCTTTAAATAAACGCCTCTACCATTAACTTTACCAGAAGAATCAATAATAACTTTACCATCTTTGGTTTTAACAATTCTAATTAGTTCTTTTTTAGGTAATTTTTCTTTGGTTACTACACAAGTTCGCATAGGTATTTTTTTAACTTTCATAAATTACTCCAAAACAATATTAATACCGTCTTCTTTAGCTTGTTCAACGGTTTTAACATCTATCTTATAATGGGTTAAACGAGCAGCCAAACGAACATTAGAACCTTTTTTACCAATAGCCAATGATAAATTTTCATTATCGACAATAACTAAAGCTTCTTTTTTCTTTTCATCAGTTATAAAAACACTTAAATTTTTAGCTGGACTTAAAGCATTTTCAATAAATTTAGCTGGATCATTATCATAAGCAATAATATCGATTTTCTCACCATTTAATTCTTTAATAATATTGTTAATACGACTACCACGTTCACCAATACAAGAACCAATTGGATCAACATTACTCATTTCTGAATAAACAGCTATTTTAGTTCTATTACCAGCATCACGAGCTACACTGTATATTAAAATAATTCCTTCGTTAATTTCTGGTATTTCTAGTTCAAATAAACGTTTAACAAATCCGTAATGATTTCGTGATAATAAAATAATTGGACCTTTTGAATTATTTTCTACTTTAGTAATATAAACTTTGATATTTGAACCCATTTTAATAGTCTCTCCTGGAATAGTTTCACTTTTAGGTAAAATCCCTTGTGTTTTGCCTAAATCAATATAATAATTACGAACATCTTCCATCGCAACTAAACCAGAAACCATTTCATCTTGTTTATCACCATATTCTTCAATAATATTATTACGTTCAGCTTCTCTTATTTTTTGTATTACTACTTGTTTAGCTGTAGCAGCTGCTACTCGTCCAAAATCTTTAGGTGTAACTTCTTCTTCGATTGTTTCGCCTACTTTAATGTCAGGAACTAACTTTTGAGCTTCTTCTAATGTAAGTTCTGTACGCTCATCAGTTACTTCATCAACAACTGTCATAAATGAATAAACTTTTACTTGACCTTTTTCATCATCTATACTAACTCTAACGTTAGGTAATGATTGATAATTTTTTTTGTAAGCTGAAGTAAGCGCTAATTCTAAAGCATCATAAATAATTTGTTTATCGATTCCACGTTCTTTTACTAATAAATCAACAGCAGCTTTAAATTCTTTAGTATCCATGATTTTCTCCTTTCTCTTTAGAACAAACATCTAAAACATAACTTTCATCAATTAAATCAATTTCATCTAAAATAGGATTAATTAAATTGCTAACAGTTACACAATCTTCAACATCAATTATTCCTTCTTTATTGATTACTACAACTAATGAATTAACTGTTCCTTCTTTTTCATAACTAATGTTATCTAAAAGATAACCATTATCATTAATAATAGGTTCAATCGCTTTTTTTATTTCTGATAATTTATCCATAATTTCCTCCTAAAATTATATTAAAAAGTGGGATATCCCACTTTTCTTTCTGCATGTCTACTATATTATATCATAATTTCTCATATTTTTATCAATTTTTTTATATTTTTTATTAATTTCTGATATAATTAATAATGGAGATGATATTATGGAAGAAAAAAATACTAAAAATAATTATTTAAAACAAGCTCTATTGGGTGCTTTAGCTATCATAGTTTATTTTGTTATATCTAGATACGCTAGTCTACCTTTAGTTTTATTAAACGTTGATATTGATACTTTACCATTATATATTAAAGTTATCTATTCTTTAGCTAGTGACTTTTTAATTGCTATCATATTAGTTTTGATTTTCAAAAATACTTTGATTAATAATTTTAAAGATCTAAAAAAGAACCATTTAACTTATTTTAAAACTTATATTAAATATTGGTTTTTAGCACTAGCTATTATGATGTTTAGTAATTTAATTATCTTATTAATTACTAGTGGTGATATAGCTAATAACGAAGAGATTATTCGTCAAAATTTTAATGAAAACCCTCTTTATATTTTTATTGCAGCTGTTTTATTAGCGCCTATTATTGAAGAGTTAGTTTTTAGACAAGCATTTAGAAATATTTTTACCAACAATTGGTTATTTATTATTCTTTCTGGCTTTGTTTTTGGATCTCTTCATGTTTTTACTAGCTACCAAACACCAACTGATTTATTATATTTAATTCCTTACTGTACACCTGGTGCGATTTTTGCTTACACATTAGTAAAATCAAAAAATATTTTTGTACCTATGGGATTACATTTTATTCACAATGGTATATTACTTTCTTTACAATTTGTCGTTTTAATTTTTGGTTAAAAGATCTTCAAGATCTTTTTAATTTACTTCTATTTATTTTCATGATAAAATGATAATGGTGAAAAATATGGACGATAAAAAATCATTATTTAAAAAAATTATTATTATTACTTTTATTATAATTATAATTATCACTGGTCTTGTTTTATATAGCCGTTATATAGCTACAACAGGACTGATTGTTAAAGAATATAAAATAACAAGTGAAAAGTTAACCGATAATTTTCATGGCTTAAAGATTGTTCATTTAAGTGATCTACATTATGGTTCTACTTTTGATGAAAAAGATTTAGAAAAAGTTGTTGAAAAAATTAAAATAATAAAACCTGATATTGTTGTTTTAACCGGTGATTTATTTGATACTAGATTTAAATTAAATGATGATCAAAAACAAACAATAATAAAAAATCTAAGTAAAATTGATGTTACTATTGGTAAATACGCTATTGCAGGTGAACAAGATACTGATGAAGATTGGGAAAAAATTATTAAAGAAAGTGGTTTTATTAATTTAAATAATGATTATACTTCAATATATAATAGTGGATCTAATTATATTTTTATGGCTGGCATTAGTTCTAATTTAAATGATGATGAAAAAATAACTAAAATCGATAATTATTTAAATACTTTAACTGATAATAATAAACCTATTTATAATATTTTGCTACTTCACGAACCAGACTATATCACAGAAATTGATTATACTAAATATGATTTAGTTTTAGCTGGTCATTCCCATGGTGGCGGAATAAGGCTTCCATTTATCGGAGCGATTTTTTTAGAAGAAGGAGCTAAAAAATATCACGATGAATATTATAAATTAGGAAATACTGATTTATATATTTCTAGTGGTTTAGGAACTTCGAATATTGATTTTCGCTTTTTAAATAAACCGTCATTTAACTTCTATCGCTTAACAAATAAATAAAATAATTTTTATACTATTTAATTATTTATCATTAATTACGTTGATTTTTCAACGTTTTTTATTTTAAAAAAAACTGTTAGAAATAATTAATTTCATAACAGTTTCTAAAGATATACCACACTATACCTTTTATTTTACTTCGAAAAGTTTTCTTTTACGATAAGCATAAGCACCAGTTCCACCAGCACCTAATACCATTAAACTAGTCAATAATACATTCATACCACTAGTATTAGGGTTAGGTTCTTCAGAAATTGGAACACATGCAGCATACTCATTTTCTAACTCTTCACTACAAGTACCATCTTTTTCACATTCTTCATATTCTTTGATGATATCGTCACAGGTTCTATCAGGGATACATGCTTCATATTCTTTAGTTATTTCTTCACTACAAGAATCGTCTTTTTCACATTCTTCATATTCTTTGATAATATCGTCACAAGTTCTATCTGGAACACAAGCTTCATATTCTTTAGTTAATTCTTCACTACAAGTACCATCTTTTTCACATTCTTCATATTCTTTAATTACGTCATCACAAGTTCTTTCAGGTTCTTCTTTAGTATAATTAAATTGTTTTACTAAAGAATCGTATTCATATTTATCAGTTGTCATATAGTAATCTTGCAAATCATCTGATGGTGCTTTTGCAAAATATACACGATAAGTTGCAAATCTAGCGTTTAAATTAATATTAAAAGAAACACTTTTTTCAAAACTATCTTTAGGTACCATTATCTTGATTTCTTCTTGATCAATAAAAGAAGATTTTTCATTACCACTCGCATCTGTTATTTTAGTTCCTGCTGGTACATTTCCTGATAATGTTACATCAAGTTTATCAACAACAATTGGACTAGAACTACCTACTAAACTCATAACAATATAATCACCTTGTTCCGTAACTGGACTAGTAGTTACATTAAAGTTTGGTGCTTGATATTGTGTTAAACCAGTAATACCCGTTGATTTATTAACTAAATTTTTAATAGCGGCAACTATTTTAACTCCTCTAGCATCTTTACCAGCATATACACTAAGTGGTGATTGCCCAATAACTACATAAGTTGCATGTTTAGTTGCTGTAAATGCATCATATTCATTAGCCACACCTAACTCTGCTGGTGTACGATATGGATATCCATTAGAAATTACACGCCAAACAGCATCTTCGGCCATCCCCGTCACTGTTACGTTGTAACCTGGATGATTATTAAGTCCACCTACACCGTCTTTATAAGCATTATTACAGTACGCTGGAAAGAAAGAATTATTCTCTGTATAACCAACATATGAAGTTTCAATCGTTCCTCCTGTACTTGTTTTTTTCAATCTAGAAGTTTGATCAATATCACTACGTTTCCAAATAAAATAAGTATCACCTTGTGAAAGTGCTTTAACATTACTTAAACTCAAAAATGTTACCGTAATTGTTAAAAAGACAAATAAAGTTTTTAATAAATTTTTCATAACTATCCCTCCAAAACCCCTTATTTTTGAAAAGCTTAGGGTTCTAAACTAAATTATTAAAAATATTTAATTGTATTACCTATTAGCCCCCTTCTTTTCGAGGAATTATATTACCACAAATATATTAACTTGTCAAGATAATCCATTACAAATTGCAACTCTTTGGATTATTCAAATTAAAACTAATTTCCATTTTTATAACAGTATATTCTGGACTTTTTTATAATTTAACTAATATTATTAAAATAATAAGATATCTTTACTTTTGTAGTTAAATATGCTATATTGATAAGTGAAATCTTTATCTTTTTTTGCGAGAGAAAAAAGGGTTTTATGGGTGTGATAATATGAGACAAAAAATAACTTTTAACAATATAATATATACTGTTTTAGACTATATTACCCTAGGAACTACTAAATACATATTTGTTATTGATGATAAATTTGATTTTAAATGTTTAACTGAACACGTTCAAAATCAAACAATTGTTTTTGATGAATATAGTAATAATAGTTCTTTTTTGCCATGGGAATTAAATAAAACTACTATTATAAATTATTTTATGAACCAAATAAAACCTTTAATATTACAAACATCTAATATTAGCTATGATAATATTATAAGAAGTATTAAAAAATTTATTTTTTATGTTCAAGAAAGTGATTTGAAATATTATATTAACGATAATATTCCGTATCGCTTAACTAATCAAAGTTTAGATAATTTAAATTTATTTTTAAGCAAAACAATTACTGTTGAAGATCCAAATAAGACTATATCTCCAACAGTTCAAACATCTACTACACCCCAAGAACTTACACAAAATCAAACATCTACTATAAATGAAAAAACTATTACAACACAAGCACCTACAACACCACTAATCATTAAAGCTGAACCACTTATTAGCAATCGTCCACTAACCTTTAAAAATAAATTGTATACCGTTTTTTATAGATTAAATATTACTAATACTATTTATGTTTTTGCTTTAGAACAACGTCAAGAAGAAATTCGTGTTTTTAAAGAAACAAATAAAAACGAAACTCTTGGTTATAAAGTAGTTAAAACTAGTAATCCTGATTTAATGACGCCTTTAGATATTACTAATAAAAATATTTTAGTTAATTATTTTACTAATCGATTAAACCAAGAAATACCTAAATACAATAACATAAAAATACCTTATGTAATAAATTCAATCGATAAATTTATTTTCTATTTAAAGGAAAGTGAACTAAAAGATTGCATTAAAACAAATAACCCATTACCATTAAAAAGTCAGTCGTTAATTAATCTTTTTCTTTTCTTTGACCAAACAATTAAAATTAGTGATCAAAAACTAGTAATAACACCTTTAGAAAAAATAAATAGCGAAATAATCGAACAGCCAAACAAACCTTTAGAAACTATTAATGCAACACCTATTGCTAATTCTAATGAAAATTTATCGCCTAGTCAAAAAGAAAAACGTCGAAAGAAATTCAATTTTTATACATTCATCTTAATTGCTTCAATTTTAATTGCTGCTGTTGGTGGCTATTTCTTATTAAAATGGTATATCGATGGAAATAAAACCGAAAAACTTAATGAAGATATTCAAGAAAAAGTCGAAGTAGAAGAACAAGAGGGCGGTGAAGCAGTTAATCCACCAGAGGAAGATGGAACAACTGATTTAAGTGATTATTGGAAATATATGCAAATGTCTTTAATCAATGTTGATTTTGATGAATTATTAGCTATTAATCAAGATACTGTCGGTTGGATTCAAGTTAATGGTACTAATATAAATTATCCAATTGTTCAATCTGGTGATAATGATTATTATCTACACCATGCTTTTGATGGTTCATACAATAATGCTGGTTGGATCTTTGCTGATTATCGTAATGATTTAAATAATTTAAGTAGAAATAATATTATTTATGGTCATGGAAGGTTAGATACAACAATGTTCGGATCACTTAAAAACATTTTAACTAGCGATTGGTATAATAACTCTGATAACCATGTTGTTAAATTATCAACTCCTACACAAAATACTTTATGGCAAGTATTTAGTGTTTACGCTATTGAAGCTGAAAGTTATTATATAACAACTGATTTCCCTACTACTAATCAATATAATCAATTTTTAACAACCTTAAAAAATCGTAGCGTCTTTAGCTTTAATGCTGATGTTAATACTAATGATAAAATTTTAACTTTATCAACTTGTCAAGATAATTATGACCATCGCGTAGTTATGCATGCTAAATTAATTAAAGTAGAAAATAGATAAAAATACTTAACAAACCGTTAAGTATTTTTAATTATTTTAAAATTAAACTATTCAAATTGACCTTTATACAGTTTATAATAATATCCTTTTTTCTGTAATAATTCATGATGATTACCACGTTCAACAATTTTACCACTATCAATAACAACAATTTCATCAGCATCTCTAATTGTTGATAGACGATGAGCAATAACAAAACTAGTTCTTCCTTTTAACAATTCTTTCATACCATGATTTATTTCTAATTCTGTTTTAGTATCAATATTACTAGTAGCTTCATCTAAAATTAAAATATCAGGATCAGCTAAAATAGCTCGTGCGATTGAAATCAATTGTCGTTCACCTTGAGATAAATTACTTCCCTCTTCTAAAACTAAAGAATCATAACCATTTGGTAACCGTCTAATAAACGAATGAGCACAAGCTTTTTGACTAGCTTTTTTCACTTCGTCAATTGTAGCATTCATTTTACCATAACTAATATTATCTTTAATCGTTCCTTTAAATAAATATGTATCTTGCAAAACAATATCAATCTTTTGACGTAGACTTTTTAAAGTTACATCTTTAATATCTATTCCATCAATTTTAATTGTCCCAGAATTAACATCGTAAAAACGTGGTAACAAATTGGCTATTGTTGTCTTTCCAGCTCCTGTTTTACCAACAATAGCAATCGTTTGACCTTTTTTAACTTCTAAATTAATATTTTTTAAAACAACTTTATCGTCCGTATAACCAAAAGTTACATTTTCTAAAACAACATTACCATTTATACGTTCCAAATTAATTGCTTCTGTTTTTTCTTTAATATCTATTTCCGTATCAATAACTTCAAAAACTCTTTCAGCACCAGCCAAACCTTCATTAACCGATGCAAACAAACTAGCTAATTGGTTTATCGGTTGACGGAACATTGAAGCATATGTAAGAAAAGCTAATAAACCTCCAATTGTAGTATTTCCATTTATAATCATAAAAGAACCAACAGCAATTAATAAAATATTTCCAATGTTTGTTACAATTAAATTAGCCGGCATAATTAAATTAGCGTATAATTGAGCTTTAACAACCGATTTTTTTAAATCATCATTATATTTATCAAAATCAAGTAATACTTCTTTTTCTTTAACATAACTTTTAACTACTTTCATTCCCGTAATCGTTTCTTCAGCATAACTATTTAATTTACCTAAATTATTTTGTTGATCTAAAAAATAATTACCAGCTTTTTTACCAATTAATAAAGCAAGTACAAAAAGAAGTGGTACTGGCACAATCGTTGTAATAGCTAAAGTAGGATTAAAAGCAAACATAATAATTGTTACACCGATTAAAGTAATTGTACTACTAATTATTTGAATAGCCGCTTCACTTAAAGCATTACTAATAATTGTAATATCATTAGTAAAACGACTCATTAAATCGCCTTTTTTATTAGTGTCAAAAAAATTTAAAGATAAGTTTTCCATATGGTTAAATAAATCTTTGCGAATATTATAAAGTGTATCTTCTGAAACTTTAACCATAATAAAATTAGCCAAAAAATCAAATAAAGAATTTATGAAATAAATAAAACCTAAAAGTAAAATTATCCAAATAAACCCTTCGATTTTGCCAGAGCCAATAAAATCATCTAAAATATAACTCATTAAAAGAGGTCCTAAAACACTGGTTAAGGTCATAATAATTATCATTATTGTAACAATTATCATTTTAAAACGATGTTTTTTTAAATAACTCCATAAACGTAATAAAGTTTTTTTCGGATGATTAACTTTTACTTCTTCAGTCATCTAAATCACCATCCTTTATTTGTGATTTATAAATAGCTTGATAAACCTTATTTTCTTTAAGTAGCTTATCATGAGTATCAAAACCAACTATTTGTCCTTCATCTAAAACAATAATTTTATCAGCGTTTATAACTGTTGAAATTCTAGATGAAATCATTAAAATAGTAATATCGTTATAAAACTTTTTTAAACCCTTACGTATCGCTAAATCGGTATTAATATCAACAGCGCTTGTAGTATCATCTAATACTAAAATATCTGGTTTAGATAATAAAGCTCTAGCTAAAGATATTCTCTGTTTTTGTCCACCGCTTAAATTAGTTCCTTTTTGTTCAATTTTATAATCATAATGATTTTCTTTTTCCATAACAAAATCATGTACACACGCTATTTTAGAAACTTTAATCATCTCATCATCACTAATATCCTTATTAGTATATTTTAAATTATCTTTAATGCTACCAGAAAATAAAACTGGTTGTTGTAAGGAAAAAACAACATGTTTGCGAATAAAGTTTAAATCATAATCTTTAATGTTAACCCCATCAATTAATATTTTACCTTTAGTTATATCATAAAATCTACCAATCAAACTTACTAAAGATGTTTTCCCACTACCGGTTGAACCAACAATTCCTATTGTTTGCCCGGGATCAATAACAAAATTCAAATTTTTTAAAACAAGATTCCCACTTCCTTGATCATAAGAAAAATCAACATTTTGAAATTCAATTTTTCCTTTTAATTTACTTTTTTTATATTTTTTAGTATTTTTTAAATCACTTTTATAATTAAACACTTCATTAATTCTTAAAGCACTAGCTTCACTATGTGATAACATAACAATAACAACTGAAGCCATTAATAATGATGTTAAAATATTAGATAAATACTGGATAAAAGCAATTATATCACCAATTAACATATCTTTATTCATAACTTCAATTCCACCATACCATAAAACAAAGACAATCGCAATATTGATAAAAAGCATCATAACTGGCATAGTAACATTAATGATTCTAATAGCCTTAACTGATATTTGGCGCAATTTTTTATTAGCTTTATCAAATTTATCAATTTCATAATTTTCATTAACAAAGGCTTTAACCACTCTAATTCCACTAACATTTTCCCTAACAACAGTATTTACATCATCAACTCTTTCTTGAACTTCTTGGAATTTAGGAAAGGCTTTCTTCATTAAAATCGATACAACTAAAGTCGTAATAGGAACAATAAAAACTAAAATAATTGATAATTTAGGACTAATTAAAATAGCCATTAAAATACTACCAACTAAAATAATAGGAATTCTAAAGATTAAACGAAGTAAATACATTATAATTTCGCCAATTAAAGTAATATCATTAGTCAAAACAGTAATTAAATGACCAGTTTTTATTTTATCTAAGTTTAAAAATGATAAATTAGTTATTTTTTCAAAAACTTTTTTTCTTATATCCGCACTTGCATAACCACTAGCTTTAGCGGCATAATAAGCGCTTCCAATACTTCCTAAAATACCTAAAATAGTTAAAATACACATTAAAATAATATTAAAAACAATATAATTAGTATTATTTTCACCAATTCCAATATTGATAACATTAGCCATAATATTAGGCATACATAAGTCCATAATAACTTCAAAAACGATTAAAAGAGGGGCTAGAAAGGCCCATTTTTTATAAGGTTTTAAATATTTTAATAAAGAAATAAGGTTTTTCATATTAAGCTTCATTCCCTTCTTTTGTTTACTAAATTATTTTAAGATTTTTTAATAGCTGACCATTTTTCTTCATCAAAACCAACTAATACTAAATCATCAGAAACAAAAATAGGTCTTTTAATAAGCATTCCATTATTTGATAATATTTCTAATTTATCTTCATCAGACATTAAAAATATTTTATCTTTTAAGTGTAATTGTTTATACATTAAACCACTTGTATTAAAAAAATTTTTTAAAGGTAATTCACTTTTTGTAGACCATGCTTTTAACTCTTCTTTACTAGGTATATCAATTGTAATATCTCTTATTTGATAATCAATTTTATTTTCATCTAAAAATTGTTTAGCTTTTTTACAAGTTCCACATTTTGGATAACAAATAAATACATTTTTCATATACATCACCGTTTTAATTATACCATGATTTTGTTTATAAATCACTAAAAAAGGTCATTTTACGACTTTTTGCTCTAAATCTAATAAATATTGTTTAATTTCTAGTCCTAAATCATAACCAACTAATTTTTTATTAGAACCAATAACACGATGACAAGGAACAACAATAACAAATTTATTTTTATTATTAGCCATTCCAACAGCTCGATAACCTTTTTTACAATTAACTTGTTCAGCTATTTGTTTGTAAGTTCTTACTTCACCATAAGGAATTGTTTGTAAAGCTTTCCATACTTTAATTTGAAAATCTGTTCCTTTCATAATTAAAGGTAAATCAAATTTCTGTCTTTGACCGCTAAAGTATTCTGTTAATTGTTTATAAGCTTTTTTTATTAAAGGTGTTTCTTTTTTTACACAATTAATTTCATTATGTTGTTTGGCGCTGATTTTAGTTATTCCTTTTTCATTACTATAAATTGTTAGTTTTAAAATTCCAAAATCATAAGTATAACAATATTCTTTCATTATTTATCCCTACTTTATTAAATATCAACATATAATATTTTATTACCATTTTGTTTTATAATTTTCTCTAAATCATTTAACTCTATCCATATAGTTGCTGTATTATCATTAGGATGTATGCCAACAAATTCAAGTTTTTTAATGTCTTTATCAATTATAACTTTTACTTTAGCATGAACGTCATTTAAAATTCCTAAAGGAGTAACCGATCCTTTTTTTAAACCTAGATAATATTTTAATTCTTCTTCATTAGCAAAACTAAGAGATCGGGAATTTATTTCTTGTTTTAATGTTTTTAAATTAACTTTTTTATCTTTTTCTAAAAGAACTAAATAATAACTATCTTTTTTATCGTTTCTTAAAAACAAATTTTTAATAATTTTATCGCTGTTTTCTATAATAATATCTTTCATCTGTTCAATTGTATATACCGGAATATGTTCAGTGATTTTGTAAGGTATTTTTAATTCATTTAATTTTTGATAAACTTGTTCTTTTTTAGTATTCATTATTATCACCTCTTTTTGTTTGTTAAATATTTATAAAATTCTAGTTATTAAATCTTAATAAATAACCATCAGGATCTTGAATTAGAAATTCTTTATCTTCATAAATACGATTATTAACTTGATATTTATTAACTTTTATTTTTTGAAATACTACTATACCTTTTTCGATAATTTCTTTATAATATTTATCAACATTTTCTAAAGACATGCTTATATTTATGCCTCTACCAAATGGATATTCAAGAATTCCAGTATTCCAATTATCGTTTATTTGTTCAAGCATTATTTGATTTTTTTCCAATTGTAAAAAACAAAATTTATCATCTTTTCTTTCGTAAATAATTTCAAAACCAATATCTGTATAAAATTTTATACTGTTTTTTATATTAGAAACACTAAATTCTGGTATAAGACTATTAAATTTCATATTATAATTTCCTTTCAAATTAATTTTATAATTATTTTTAAATAGTTATTTTTTAAAAACCAAAATTGCTTTTGCTGTTGTTGTAATCGACATAGTAACTAACTCGTAACCTTCTTCTAACATTTCATTCGCTTTTCTTTCTACTTTTTTTGCCATATCATCTGATTTTGGTGAATATTCAATAACAACAGTTTTATACATTATTTTTCACCCCCCTTAGATTTATTTATTTTTGATACAATTATTGGTGATATTAGTGTAGTAATTACAACCAAGATCCATAAATTACCGTTTGTAAAATTGTAAGAATTTAATAAGTTATAAAAATTTTTTCCTTCACTAATATACATAAATAAATCAAATAGATTCGTTAAAATAAACCAAATAATTCCAAATATAATATAATCTTTTGATTTACAATTTTTAATTTTAGGTATTAATAAATAGGAAATTAAAAAAATACATACACTTAAAATAATTCCACTTAAAGGCAATGCAATAGCGCCTAATTTCGTTAATACATTTTCTCTTAAGCCACCATTTAAAATAGCTAAAGGTATAATCAAAAACCATATTCCTATTACTTGAATATATTTTTTCAAATTATCATCTCATTTCTAAATTATAATTTGTATTTATTTTTTTAATGACAATTCATAACTATTGTCTATCAATTTATAAATTTGTTTTATATCAACATTTTCATCAAGTCTTATAGTTATCCAGTTATCTTTGTTCATATGATAACCTCTAAATATTTTTTTGTTATCGACTATTTCTTTTATCTTATCTTTTTGATATCTCAAATCAATGATATCAATTATTTTATCAGATTCAATTCCTAACTTGTTTTCTGAAATAACTAATAAAGCTCCATACCATTTATTATTACTTTTATTTCTCCATATTGCATTATTCGGAAATTTCTTCCATAAATATTCTAAATCATCATTATATTTTTCCTTTATATATTTAATTATCTCATTTGCTTGTTTACTTTTAAATATATTAGGAGTTGTACATTTTACAATAATATCATTTAAAATATTTTCATACTCTTCTTTTAATTTACCAACAAATTCTCCAGTTGAATTATTAATATCAACAAGTACATATTCATCATTAGTTGATAAATCTAAAACTTTTGATGTTTGATTAGTTTTTGAAATTTCTACTATAACTTTAAAACAATTGTTATTTATATTTTTTTCAAAAACATAGTTATTACCATTTAAAATAAAACCATATTTCAGTAGTTTTTCATAATCTATACTCTTGTTTTCAAAATATTTATTAAGACTACGCATTTTATCTACTCACTTTCAAAATTACTATTTTAATTACATCTATTATAACAAATATTATGAATATATAAATTTAAATTAAACTAATATTATCTTAATTATATCTAATAGATCCATCATATTTTTATTCCAATCAATTATTTTATCTTTTAATATTTCATCTACATTAAATTTCCTTCATCTTTTTATATAATAATATATTACTTTCATTTATAACTTTCACATTCTTTCATTATTCACTGAATAGTTGCTTTTTCTTGTTTTATAAGGCTTTATCTAAGTTTTAGGACACATACACATTCAACGTGCCTTGTTTGTACATTATGACTAGTTGGTTTTTATATGTATTGGTGTAACTGACTACTTCATAATATACATTGTAATATAGTATAATGTGTGTTATGTATAGTTTATTTTTCTACTTCCACTCTAACTCTAATATCATTTTTTAAAACTTTTCTTTGCTTTCCAGTTTCATCTTTATAAAAAACAAAATAGTCTTGATTACTATTAAAATCCA
>CALVXC010000002.1 GCA_944368805.1 uncultured Bacilli bacterium | reverse complement strand
AACCGTTCCCTGATCCTATTTTTACTGTTATTGTATATATATTCCCATTCCTTACTATGTTATTTATACTTGCTTCTGCTTCATTTGTTGTTATTATTTCTATGTCACTTGCTATTATATTTATATCATCAGGGTTTTCTTCTTCTAAAACCATTGTAAATACAATTATATCATCTACTTTTCCTTGTTTATTTGAAAGCTCATTAAAACTAAATGTTGGTTTAGTTTTATCTAATTTATAATATCCATCAACATCTTTACTACAATTACTTATCTCATTATCTAAATTATCTTTAGCGTATACACATATATTATGAGTAGTACTTTCGGTATTTATTGAAACTGCTTGACTAATTGTTTTTTCATCAGTTAAAGGTATATCAATATTAGGATTGCAACTCTCTTCTTCAGTTTGACAATATTTAACTTCTTTAAGACCACTATCTTCATCGCTTACATTTATATTTATTTCAAAATCTTCTTTTGACCAACCATCATTTAAAGCAACACTTGGTACATAATTTATAGTTGGACTTTCATTATCAACTGTGGTTACATTTATTGAACAACTTCCTTCTACACCGTTTTTATTAATTACTTTGGCTTCATATATTCCATTTTTATTAATTTCTTTAGTGTTTTCACTTGAAAATTCATCATCGCCGAAAGCATATTTAGTTACTAAATAGCTATCGCTTTTTATTGTTAAAGTTGCTTTACGCGCATATTCGGTTGGATTAATTTCAATCGTACAAGTTGGAGTTGAAGTTATATATACACTCATTATTAATTCACTTTCATTACCACTACTATCTTTAGCTGTATAAACGATTTTATAAACTCCATCATTATCTACATCGACTGTTCCTGATACAGTTGCTGTAATTGTTTCATTACTATTGTCTGTTACTGTTGCTTCAGGTATTGTAAATTCACTTCCATTGTCTATATCTTTGGTAAAATCTTTCGTATTTCCATCTACATTAATTATTGGCGCGATTGTATCTCTAACTATTACTGTACGATACGCTTTTGAAATTAAATTATCTTTACTTGCTTGATACGTTACTCGATATTGACTTAAAGTAGAAGTATCAATACTATCAACTGTTTCATAACCATTTTCTGTTTGTTTTTCATACATTATTGTTACTTCATTAATAGTATTTCCATCTTTATCTAAAGCTAAAGAACCTAATTCTTCATAACTAGTATTAATTTCAACATATTGTATTGCTTCACCATTAAGTAATATTGTTGGAGCATTTTCATTAACTTCTTCGGGATTTTCGGTTTCGGGATCTTCACCTATTTCATAGTCGATATCTTTACCCTCACCTACAATTATTTTAACAATTAAATCATTAGAAAATTGTTTTTCAGTCAAAGGGTTCTTAATTTCTTCATCAACATAACCATTTCTTTTTAAATCACCTAAAGTCAAAATTAAAGTTTCACCTGCATCTGGTAAATTTTTTAAATTATCGGATACCCAGTTTTCAGCACCTAATTGAATATTTTCTAATTGAACATCATATAATTCTTGCTTATTATCTTTGATATTTTTAACTATTGGTGGTATAGCTATTAAAAAAAGCATTCCGACAATAAATATTACAGCTACTAATTCAATTAAAGTAAAACCTTTTTTATTCACTATTTCCACCTCTTTCCTAAACGGTAAAAAGTCATAACAATTTTAATGCCATGACTATTTTAAAAATTATTTTGTTTTTTTATACTCATTTTTTTCATAAACTAATTCCTTTAACATACTTTCATTTACTATACTCATTAATAGTAGTATACCATATTTATTATTTTCCAGCAATACTTTAATAACATGAAATTTTTACTTTACTTCTTTTAAAAGTTGTAATTATGAAAAAATTATTTATAAAAAAAAGTCATAGTTATAATTTGATTTTTAATAAATATACTATGACTTTTTATTAATAATTTAAAAATATATTTAATCAAATTTTATCTTATTATGATAGTTGATCTTTAGATACAGTTATAACTGGGCGAACGCCATAAATAGTTCCAGTAACATCATGTTTAGCTATCACACCAATAATGAACACATGCCAAGCAGTGCTAGAATCATCAATGACGGAAGTACTTGTCCAATATCCTTGACCTATAGCAGTACCTGTCTCATCCAATCCTAAATTTTCATATAACCATGGTGTATTTGTTAATGTTCCACTATTATTTACATTATATATCTGATCATATGTTGGTAAACTAACATCTACTGTCCAATTTGAGGTTTGGCTTTCTAAATACGCTAATGCTGTTACTGGTCCATCTGCATTATTTCCACTTGTATTCCATGCAACTGTACTACCTATATTCTCGTTCATTATAAGTGATACACTATCACCATTATCTTCTAATACATAAAATGTTCTTTCTACTCCATCTCCTGGATCTATTTGATATGGTGTTCCTATTGCATATTCATTTGTTGTTTCTCCACCTGATTCACTACTACTTCCTTTTTGTCCATATATTATCTCTGCATATATATCATTTATTGCTACATCATTTTCTGGTAAACTCATCATCTCTTCTTTATAACTTATTTTGATATATACACTTTTACTTTCTCCTACATTTAAACTGTCTCCTATTTGTATTTCATCTTTCGTTTCATTGTTGTATTTCATTTCACTTATTATTCCATTTTGAACAATACTTTCATCATTTTCTTTATTAGTCCCACTTCCTACATATGTAAAGTTATTTATATTAGGTACTGTTACTGATGTTACTTCAGCATCTATTGTTCCTTCATTTACTACATCAAAGGTACATATTACTTCATCACTTGGAGATACTAATACACTATCACTTAAAGTTAAACTTGTCCCTTCTGTTGTTATATTTCCTGCTATTGCATATCCTGTCTTTTCACAACTAGCATTTTTAAATTTTATATTCCAATTTGTTGCTAGTGTTCCTGTTTTTGCTGTACCTGTTATATTTAATACAGAACTTAAGGCTGCATATCCTACTGTTAAACCTAATATTGATACACATAATCCTATTATTATTAATGTTTTTGTATTTCTACTCATCTTCCCACTCCTTACTTTTTTTAAAACACTAAAAAGTCATAACAGTTATTATCTACTATGACTTTTATTGTGATTACCTATATAACTGTTCGTATTTTTATCCATAAATATTACACTATCCTTATTTTTTATAATTAAATAATATCACAATTTTATTATGAAAACAAGATTTTTTAATAACTAATTTAACACTTCAAAATATTCGCCTGAATCTAAATATAAAATACCTTTTTTATTTTCAAAATTTTTAATCATTTCTAAATAATCATTAATTGTTGAAAACTTATTTAAAGTAACATAAACATAATTACCATCACTCATCGATAATAAGAAACGATTTTTATCAACATCATTCGGATCATACTTAATTTCCGATATTCGCTTTTGAATATCACTTGGAATATCATTCATTTTATCAAGTAAACGTTCATATTTCTCATCTGGGACATAATTGATAACACTTGGAACGACAAATATTTTATCAACTTTTGTTCCATCACTTAAAACCGTTTTTTTATCATATTCGTAATAAAAAAGTGGTTTATTTTCCGTTACATAAATATTAACTTCTGTTAACCATTTTTTAACAACTTTAACTTCTTTAATATAAGTACTTTTTTCTAAAGTTTTTTTAATGTTTAAAGAATTTTTTTGAAATGTTGACGGATAATCTTCAATACCAGCTAATTCAATAATTTCTTGATCAGTAAAAAATTCATTATCATAAATATAGATATTTTTTATTTTAAGATTAACTACATCATAAACTAAAAAAGCAAGAAAATATATAACTAAAACAAATATAAAAACAGTCTTATATTTTATTTTTCGTTTAGTTTTTTTCTTTCTTGCCATAATATCACACCTATTCTACGATTTCTTGCTCTATTTTTAATTCAATTCCATATTCTTTTTTTACTTTATTTTTAATATCATTAATTAAACTAATAATATCTTCACCACTGGCTTTATTATAATTAATAATAAAATTAGCGTGTTTAGTACTAACCATTGCCCCACCAATTTTTTTACCCTTATATCCTAAATCTTCAATTAACTTACCAGCAAAATGATCAGTAGGATTACGAAATACCGATCCTGCATTTGGGTAATCTAAAGGTTGACTTTCTATCCTTCTTCTTTTTCGATCATTAATTACTTCCATAATCGCTTCTTTTTTACCTTTATTTAAATAAATAGTTGCTTCTAAGCAAATATAATTAGGATTATTTTTCAAAAACGAAGTTCGATAATGAAAATCCATTTGTTTATTAGTTAAAGTCATAATTTCTAAATCAGGAGTTAAAACTTTAACTTCTTTAACAATATAACCCATATCGCTTTTATAAGCACCAGCATTCATAAAAACAGCTCCGCCAATTGTTCCAGGAATTCCTGCTGCGAATTCTAAACCTGTTAAATTTTCTTTAGCTACTTTAAGTGATAAAGCAATTAAACTATAGCCAGCACCCACAACTACTTTTTTACCAGTAATAGTTAAATCATTAAAATAATCTAATTTAATAATAACTAAATCATAAGAAATATTTTTAAAAATAACATTAGATCCGTTTCCTAATACTTTATATTTTATATTATGTTTTCTTAAAAATTTAATTAAATTGATTAAATTATCAACATCAATAGGATAAACAAGTGCCAAAACAGAACCACCTACTTTATAAGTAGTATAATTTTTCATTTTAGGACTTACTATCACTTTACCACATTTTAATTTTTTTAAATCACTAATTAACTCCATAATCATTTCCTATCTATTAATTCTTTAAGGATTTTATATATTCTCATACTACTATCAGTAACTTTAAATGGTCTAATGTTTTCTTTTAACTCTTTTAAACGATTTTCATTAAAAATAACACTATCAATTGTTTTTACTAAATTATCATCAGTTAAATCTTTTTCTTCTAACAAAATAGCTGCATTATTTTCAATTAAATCTAAAGCATTTTTATATTGATGATTATTAGCTACATAAGGACTAGGAATCAAAATAGCTGGAATTTCTAAACTAATTATTTCACTTAAAGCTGAAGCACCAGCTCTTGAGACAATTAAGTCAGTTTGCTTCATCGTTCTAGGTAATTGATCTAAATAAGGAACAACTAAAACATTATCTGGTAATTTCATTTTATTAAACATATCATAATTATCTTTACCACTAATAAATAATACTTCATAACGTTTCTTATCAAACTTGTGAATATTTTTAATAAAATAATCGTTTATTCTACTAGAACCTAATGAACCCATTACAATAAGTACTAATTTTTTATTATCACTTAAACCTAAACTTCTTTTCGAAATAGCGATTTGTTTTAAAGCTTCTTCACTACAAGGATTACCAGTAAAACTAGTTTTATATTCTGGAAAATATTTAATAGACGATTTAAAAGATACACCAATTGCATCAACATACTTGCTTAAAATAATATTAGCTGTGCCAGGAACACTATTTTGTTCATGAATAAATGTTTTAATACCTAATTTACTAGCAGCATAAACAACAGGAGTAGTTACATAACCTCCAACGCCAATTACAATATCCGGTTTAAACTGTTTAATAATTTTTTTACATTTTAAATATGCTTTAAATAAACACTTCAAAGTTTTCAAATTAGAAAAAAACTGTTTACGATTAAAACCATACATTTCAATAGCTTGATAAGGAATACCATATTTAGGAATAATTTCTTTTTCCATACGATTATGCGTTCCTATATATAAAAATTCACTACTAGGTTCACGTTCTTTTATCTTGTTTATAATAGCTAAAGCAGGATAAATATGACCCCCAGTACCACCAGCACTTATTATAACTTTCATTTATTCACATCCTCGTATAATAGTTAATATATGTAAAAAATTACTTATACTAGCTATTTTTTATTTATTCTCTTAATCAATAATATTCAATTTAGTGTTTTTTATTTAATATATTATATTTATTGTATCAAATCAGTTAAATTAAGTCCATATAAATCAAAATATTTTTATGTATAGTACAATTATTATATCACTTTAAAAGACTATTAACGAATTTGTTGATAGTCTAATGTTATAAGTTTTTTATAATAACTCTTCTAAAGAATTAATTGTTGATAAAAAGGAATTTCGATATTTTTTATCTTTCGAAACATCTTTTCCAAACCAATTAGGCTTTATAAAGTTTTTAGCATCATCTTCACATTCAAATTCAACTTCAACCAAAACTAAACCTTTTAATTTACCATCAAACACATCTAATTCAGCAGTTAAATTGTTATCAAGTTTTATATAATAACGATCTTTAACAATTAAATTTCCGTCTATTTTGGTTTTTAAATGCTCAAAAGCATCTAAAGAAATTGGCAGTTCATATTCATTACATATATTATAATCAAAAGATGATTTTCCTTTTATTGAACTTTTATATGTTAAAAAATACTTATTTTTCTTTGCTCTAATTCTTAAAACTGGCTCCGATGTAATATTTAAATATCCCTGAATAATCTTATCACTAACAAAATTTTCTAAATTAGTAGGAATTTCTTTAACTAAAAACTTCTTTTCAATTTCATTCATCAATACCACCTCTACTTTTTTATATCATCTTTATTTATTTTTAAACGAATTTCTTTTCCAAATTTAGATATTTTCATTTCCTTATCATTATACCATAATAATATTCAGATTGGTATTATACTTAGAAGATAATATAGTAAATCATAACATTTTAAAGTTGTTATTCATAATATTCATTAATTTTTATTGTCAATTAAAATCCATTTAAACAATTTTTATTGAACAATTTAAAAATATATAATATAATATTAATAGATAATTAACCTAAAAGGAGGTAAAATGTTAATTATTTAGCGCTTGGACTTAATTAGTTGACGAGGATAGTAGTTGTCGAATTATCAGCGGATGCTACTACGGAGCGATAACTTCGTTAGATATATTTTAAAAAGTAAAATATCGTCTTACAACAAAGAATATATCATTTATTAATCACAATTTTAGGAGGTTATATGTGTGGAATTGTAGGTTATATAGGAAAAAACGATAATACTTTAGAATTTCTAATCAATGGTTTAAAATCTTTAGAATACCGTGGTTATGATTCAGCTGGTATTGCCTATATGACAGATAAAATAAATATATTAAAAAAGCAAGGAAAATTAGAAAATTTAGATAAATGTGTTAATTATAAACAAAAATCTAATTTAGGAATTGGTCATACAAGATGGGCAACTCATGGTGCCCCTAGCGAAAATAATGCGCATCCTCATATGCAAGGAAAAATAGCTTTAGTTCATAATGGAATTATTGAAAATTATGAAAAATTAAAACAAAAACTTATAAAAGACGGTTATAAATTTTATTCTGAAACCGATACCGAAATTGCTACTGCTTTAATTGATAAAATGTATAATCAAGAAAAAGATATTTTAAAAGCTTTAAGTAAATGTCAAGACATTTTTGAAGGATCTTATGCAATGGGAATTATTTGTACCGATGATCCTAATCATTTATATTGTTTAAAAAAAGATAGTCCTTTAATTATTGCTAAATCAACTGATGGTTATTTTATAGCTTCTGATGTTCCAGCTATTTTAAAATATACCAATAAATATTACTTAATTGAAAATAACGAAATTGGTAAAATCAGTAAAGATAATTTAACTATTTACAATCACGATTTAAAAGAAGTCAAAAAAGAACTTCAAACTTTTGATTTAGATTTAGAAAACGCTATGAAAAATGGTTACGATCATTTTATGTTAAAAGAAATAAATGAACAACCTTTTGTTATCGAAGATACAATCGCACCTTGTATCAAAGATGGTAAACAAAGTTTACGAAAAGAAATACCTGATTTAAGTAAATATGAACAAATTCATATTGTTGCATGTGGTAGTGCTTATCATACTGGTTTAGTCGGCAAAGCTTTAATTGAAGAATTTGGTGAAATTCCTGTTTCAGTTGAAATTGCTAGTGAATATCGCTATAAAAAAGTTTTTTATAACGCCAAAACTTTAGTTATTTTTATTTCCCAATCTGGTGAAACAGCCGATACCTTAGCTTGTTTAAGAAAAGTCAAAGAACAAGGTATTGATTCACTTGCCATTATCAATGTTGTTGGTAGCTCAATTGCTAGAGAAGCTGATAAAACATTATATATTAAAGCTGGATGTGAAATAGCTGTTGCTACTACTAAAGCTTATTTAGCGCAGTCAACATTATTATCATTAATTGCTTTAAATATTGCAATTAATAAAAAGAAACTAGATAATGTTTTAGTTAGTAAAATTTTCGATGAAATGAAAAAATTACCTAGTTTAATAAAAGATTTAATCAATCAAGATTATAAAAAAATAGCTAAAAAAATATATAAAAAAGAACATATCTTCTTTATTGGACGTGGTATTGATGAAGCAATTGCTAAAGAAGGAGCTTTGAAATTAAAAGAAATTTCTTATATCCACTGTGAATCTTATGCAGCTGGAGAATTAAAACATGGTTCTATTTCTTTAATCGAAAAAGATACTCCGGTTATAGCTATTGTTACTGATGAAAAATTAGCTAGTAAAACTATTAGTAATATTAAAGAAGTCAAAGCTAGAGGTGCGAAAGTTATTTTAATTATTTCTGAAAACTTAAATACAGAATCAGATTATTATGATGAAAAAATTGTCATTCCTAGTGTAAATCCATTTACGCAACCTTTACTTTCAATTATCCCACTTCAAGTAATAGCTTATGAAGTTGCTTTATTAAGAGGATGCGATATTGATAAACCTAGAAATTTAGCTAAATCGGTTACTGTTGAATAAACGTTAGAAATTAATCTAACGTTTTTCTTTACAAAATATATTTATTAAGTTTAAAAACTAATATAAAATAACATTAAAAATTTTATAATTTTATTAACTATCATTTTTTACATTTTTTTAGGATACAAACAAAAAAACTTTTATTTTTTGTTCAATCAAAATAAAAAATTATATACCAATTTATAATTTTATTAGTATATAATTTTTTTAAATAATATCACTTAAAATATTCTTCTTTTAAAATATCCATATAAACATCATCATAAAACTTACCATTTAAATAACAACATTTTCTTCTTCTACCTATTTCTTTAAAACCCACTTTTTTATAACACTTAATAGCTCTTTCATTAAATGAAAATACTTTTAACATAATATTATTTAAATTTAAATAATTAAAACAATATTCTAATAATAAATCAATAGCTTCTTTGCCATAACCTTTATTTCTATTCTCTTCTTCACCAATAAATAAACCTATAACTCCATTTTGATCACGAAAACTTATATCATCTATTCCACAATTACCAATCAATTCATCGTTTTCTTTTTTTACGATTGCAAATTGATACTCACCATTGGAAAGGCATTTATTTAAATATTCTTTTTCAGTTTCTAAATTAATCATTTTATGAGTACCATGTATACCATTAGTTACATTACAATCGTTTAACCATTTAGTATATATTTCTAAATCATCTATATTCATTGGTGATAAATATATTCTTGAACCTTCAATTTTTTTAAAATACTTCATACTTGCCTCCAATATTAAAAATTAAACATTATCCATTCTGGTTTGAAAATCAATAAAAGACCAATTAAAATCATTAAAACGCCACCAATTAAATGCGAAACTTTATTATATTTAGTTGTAATACCAGTTACTTGTAAAGTTACCATTGCAACAATAAAAACTATTAAATCATCAAGTAAGAAAAAGAAAATATAAATTAAAATATAAACAATATATTGTACATTACTTAAATCATTTAAAGCTAAAATTTGAGTAAATAATAAAGGCAATCCAGCTGAACAAGCTAATTCAATTAAATTAACAGTAAAAGCTAAAGCAATTACCCCCAAAATAGCTAAAATAAAACTTTTCTCATGAATAATTTTCTTGATTTTATCAATAATTTTTTTACGTTTTCTATCATCAACTACTTCACAACCACTATCATTAGCTTTAAAATAACTGCGAAGATTAACAATTCCACCAATCAAAGCAATAACAGCAATAATAATTCTGACAATTAAAACCTGACTTATTTTTAAAGTAATTCCTAACCAAGCTACCATAAACAATAAATATACTATTGAAGAGGCTACTAAAAAGGTTATTCCAAGCGCCCACATTCTTTTTTTATTTTTCATACCTAAAAGCATACTAATTAAAAATAATAAAATCCACATCGCACAAGGATTAAAACCATCAACTAGCCCTATTACTAAAGCAATTAATGGCAAAGATGCCTCTTTTACATTAACATTACCTAAAAGAGGAATATCAACTTCATCATCTAAACTACTACTATTTTCTATTTTTATATCATTATCATTCATAATTTGAGCAACTACATCTTCACAGCCATTTTCATAACATTTATCTAAAGCTGATTCGATTTGTGAACCAATACTATCACTATAGCCACTAAAAACTTGATTACCAATAACAGTAAATGGTACACTTGATGTTGCTTCGATTCCAAAAGAAGTTTTTACTTGTTCCATAAGTTCAGCATTATCTTCATCGTTCCACACTTCGTATAAATGAACATTTAAATTTTCATCTTCTTTTTCTAATTCATTTAAAAACTCTTTTTCATGCGCACAATGAGGACAACCATCTCCCCAAAATAAATAAATATCAACTTCTTCTTGGGCATTAATAACAAATGGCGTTATCATAAATAAACAAACAACAAAAATTACTTTTTTAATTAACTTCATATAAAACATCCTTTATTGCATTTTCAATCTCTTTTTGACTAACTTCTCCAATCAATCTTTTTTTCTCATTACCTAAACTATCTAAAAAAATAAGAACAGGTAAAATTTTACCAACATCATACTTTTTAACTATTTCTTCATCAAAATCATAGTCATAACTTACTATGTCAACATTATCAATTTTTTTTAAATGTTTATTAACAATCAAACAAGCTGGACACCATAAAGCTCCTATTTTTATTATTTTCATTAACTCACCTCAACATTAAACTATTATAACATTTATCAAAAGCATTTAAAAATTTATCGATTTCTTCTTCTTTAGTTATATGAGCTAAACTTATTCGTAATGAAGAAAGCGCTTTTTCTTTATTATTAGTAACCGCATAAACAGCTTTCGATGGAGTATCTGAGCTTGAACAAGCTGTTTGAGTTGAAATATAAATATCATTTTCCTCTAAAGCATGTTGAAAAGTTTCTGGTTTGATTGTTAAAATACTAATATTTAAAACATACGGTAGACATTTATCATTACTATTGATAAATACATTAGAATATTTTTTTAAACCTGATTTTAATTTTTGATTTAAACTTTTAACATAATCATATTTTTTATCTAAATCAACTAACGATAAGCGTAAAGCTTTGGCTAAACTAACAATCAAAGGAGTGGCTGGCGTTCCACTTCGAAAAACAGTTGTACTTTTACCACCATGAATTAATGGTTCTAACAAAATTTTTTCTTTTTT
Source organism: uncultured Bacilli bacterium (assembly GCA_944368805.1). Taxonomy (GTDB): domain Bacteria; phylum Bacillota_I; class Bacilli_A; order RF39; family UBA660; genus CALVXC01. Next base: position 63,650 of record CALVXC010000002.1, on the reverse strand, counting down.
AATTAAAGCGCCTATTCCTTTTAGGCCGAATATTTTATGGCCTGAAAAACTAGCTAAATCAATGTCTTTTAAAGAAATATTTATTTTACCAATACTTTGTGTTAAATCAGTATGAAAAAAACATTTAGGATATTTTTTAACTATTTTAGCTATTTCTTCAATTGGTTGGACAATCCCTATTTCACTATTAACTGAACAAATAGAAACTAAAATCGTATCATCACGAATTAAAGAAGCTAAAACTTTTAAATCAACAGTTCCATCTTCTAATAAAGGAACAAAATCAATATCAAAACCTATTTTTTCTAAATAGCTAATCGGCCCAATAACTGAAGAATGTTCTAAAGTTGTTGTAATAATATGTTTACCTCTATTTTGATATTTTAAAGCAATTCCTTTAATAGCTAAATTATTAGCTTCTGATGAACCACTAGTATAAATAATTTCTTGTTTTTCAAGTTTTAAACAATCAGCAATTTGTTTCGTTGAACTATCAATTAAGCTTTTAGCTTCAGTCCCTAATTTATGTAAAGAATTAGGGTTTCCAAAATAATTTAAACATACTTTATTAAAACTATCTAATACATCTTTATTAACTGGTGTTGTTGCTGAATAATCTAAATAAATCATTTTTTTCACCTCAATTTTTTTGATCAGGTAAACTTTTTATATGTCGACCAATTATTTCTGAAACATCACTAATGGTAACAAAAGCTTTCCGATCACCACTTGCAATTATTTTTTTAAGTTGGGGAACTTCAATTCTTGTAATAACAGAATACAAAACAACTGTTTGTCCAGTAATTAATCCTTTCCCTTCAATTAAAGTAACAGTTCTTCCTAATGTTTTATAAATTTCATCAGCTATTTCTTTGCCTTGTGTTGTAACAATAATTGCTTCTTTAGCTTGTTCTAATCCTTCTGATACCATATCAATTACTTTGAAAGTAATAAAATATGTTAATAAAGAATATAAAGCACGATCCCAACTAAATAAAAATCCAGCCCATGCATAAATAAACACATTACACGCTAAAACTAGTTGTCCAACCGAAAAGGAAGTTTTTTTACTAATTAACATCGCAATAATCTCTGTACCATCTAAACATCCTCCATACCGAATAACTAATCCAACTCCTATACCTAACATTAAACCACCAAAAACGGTTGATAATAATAAATCATCAGTAATTGCTGGTAATCTTTCAAAGTAAACTAATAAAACAGCCATTAAAACCATTGCATATAAACATCTAACTAAAAATTCTTTACCAAATTTCTTAAACCCGATTAATAAAAAAGGTATATTAATAACAACGATAAAAACACTAATAGGAATTTTAGTTAGAAAACCTAACATAATTGAAATACCATTAATTCCACCATCTAAAATAGAATTGGGAACTAATAAATTACCCAAGGCAATTGCAACTAAAGTAGATCCTATTGTAATCATTATATATGATAAAAGACGTTCTAAAGGCTTTTGTTTTTGTAATTTTTTCATTAAATCATCTCCATATACTCTTTAATTATACTAATCATTTGTGAAAATTACAAGAATTTTTGACTATTTAAAAAGATATTTGTTATAATATAATTGGAGGGAATTTATGTTAAAAGTGTTATTAACAGGAGCTGCTGGAAGTATTGGCCATGAAACTTTAAAGGTTTTAATTGAAAAAAATTATGAAGTTACGGTTATTGATTTACCAACTAAAAAAAATAAAAAATTATTAAAAAAGTATATGGGACAAGCTAAAATTTTATTTGGGAGTATTAATGATGAAGAATTAATTACAAAAGCTATTAAAAATCAAGACGCTGTTATTCACCTAGCTGCTATTATTCCACCTCTAGCTGATAAAAATCCTGATTTAACTAGAAAAGTTAATTATTTTGGAACTTTAAATATAGTTAAAGCAATTAAAAAATATAATAAAAAATGTTTTTTGATTTATACATCTTCTGTAAGTGTTTATGGTGATAGAATTGATAATCCATGGATAAAAGTTGGCGATAAACTTAAAGCTAGTTATAGTGATTATTATGCATACACAAAAATAGAAACTGAAAAATTAATTGCCTCATCACATATTAATTATACTATTTTTAGGTTAACAGGTATTATGGGCCATCCAAAAACTGATCCTTTAATGTTTCATATGCCTTTAAATACTAAAATGGAGATAGCTTCAACTCAAGATACTGCTTTAGCTTTAGTTAATGCTTTAGAACATACAAAAAAATTAAACCACCATATTTATAATTTAGGTGGTGGTAAAAATTGTCGAACTACTTATCGTGATTTTATTACTAATATGTTTAAAATATATGGTTTAAATATTAAATTTCTAAAAGAAAGCGCTTTTGCCGAAAAAAATTTCCACTGTGGTTATTTCCTAGATAGTCATAAATTAAATGATATTTTGAATTTTCAACATGACTCTTTAGATAGTTATTATGCTAGAGTTAAAAGTCAAACGAAAGGTTTAGTTAGAAATATTTCTAAAATATTAAGCCGCCCAATAATTTATTCTTTAAATAAAAAATCAGAACCTTTGCAAGCAAAAAAGAAAAACGATAAAAATTTAATTTCTCGTTTCTTTAAATAAAGTGATTAAAAAAGTAGATAAACTTCTACTTTTTTATTCTTCGGCTTCTTCAAATAACGCTTTAACTTCTTCTTTACTCATTCCTTTAATATAAGCAGTTTGTTCATACGTAATAGTTTTATCTTCTAATTTAGGATTTAAATAAACATCAGATTCTTTTAAATATTTAAATTCTTCTAAAGCTTCCTCTTCCGTATCATAAACTGTCATACTTTTAGCTTTTAAAGCTTTACCGTCTTTAAAATAAACAGTTATTTGTGATTCCTCACCATATGCATCAGATTTAAATATCAATTCTTCTTGACCACATCCGACTAGCATAAGGGTTAATAATATTAATACTACTCCTATTTTTTTCATATTATCACTATTTATAAAAAGCTAATTTACCAATAACTGGTAATTCTTTATCTTGATCTTTAGCCGCATTAATAATTCCTATGATTGCTAAAACGGTAGGTATTATCCATAAAATAGCCATTATAAACATACCTAAACCACTAGTCGTTTGATATTCAACTAATCCCCAATAACCAGTTTTAGTTACAACAAATATATTAGCAACTAATAAATTATTAATTAAAGCAATAATAACTCCTAAAATCGTTATCAACATTCCTTGACCGACATGAAAACGAACACTTTTATCGTCTTTTTCTTGAACTAATAAACCAACAATCCATAAAATACCAAAATAAGCTAAAATTTTATATATTTTAGTATTTCCTTTAGAAACAGTCTCTTCTTCTTTTTTATCTTCTACTTTTTTGGTTTCTTCAACCTCTTCCTTTTTTTCTACTTTTTCTTTTTTTTCAGCCATTTTTAACTCCTCCTAAAATTTAACTTTTTAATTTTAACAAATATTTTTAATTAGTCATTAAACATTAACAATAACCTCATCTTATAATAATTATATTCTAATTTTAAAATAAGTATCATTATCTTAATATCAATAACTACTATTATTATATATTAATTTTAAAATAAATGCAAATGCTACTTCTTCATAAAATCATGTTTAATTATAGCACTAATGCCAAAAATGAGTTCTAAACCATTTCCTATTAAAGATACATAAGCACCAACTAAAAAATTATAAATAAACCAACCACTGGCTGCAATTACGAAAATTATTCGAAAAACAGTTAAGTTCTTTTGCCAAACTGAATAACTATATAATGATGTAATAATAATTGGAATTAAACTATAAATGTTTTGAAAAGTGGCAAAACCGATAGCTATAATCACAAGTAAAAATAAAATTAAAATTTTAAAACTAATTTCTTGTTTTTTCTTATCAAAACTATTAAACATTATTCCTCTTAACATTGAAATCAAATTCATACAAGCAGCTGGATATGCACCTAACAATATATATTGAGTTGCATAAAACATATTCGCAAAATTTTGAAATTTTAAAATTTTAAAACGTTTAGTTTGTAAAACACTAAAAATCCAACTAACTAAAGCTAGAACACCAAAACATTGAGCAAGTATAAATAAACTCATTTTATCACCAATAATAATATAACAAAATAAACCATTATTGTCTACAATGTTCGTTTATAATAGAAGTAGAACAAAAAAGGTATAAACGCACAATAAACCATTTTACATGATTAAATTCGAACTTGACATTTATATTATAAATGTTATAATAAACCCAAGGAGGTATATGATGAAAATTAAGACTTTTACATCAATTAAGACTATTGACGGAAATTTAGCCTTAAAAGAACCAGATTATAATACTAAAATTAAAGACAATCAATATCAATCTCCAAAAATTAAAAAGTTGGTGAAGAAAAACAACAATCACAAAATCGTTATGGGATGTTGGGAACAAAGCTACTCTGCTAATGATGGAGATGGATGTTAAATAATAAGGCTTTTATAAAAAGCCTTATTATTTTATAAAAGAGGAAAATTAAAATGAAAGATTATGTAATTAGACAATATATTGATAAGACGATTGTCATTAATATCAAAGAAGCAGAAGAAATATATGAATTTTCAGATGTTTCAAAAATCATTATCGATAATATTAATAATAAAAATTTAACATTAAAATTATTAAAAAACAAATACAAAAATATTTCTAAAGATATAATAGAAAATGATTATAATAATTTTATAAATCAATTAAATGATTTAAAAATTACACCAAATAATATTGAAAAAAAGATCATAAGTAATAATATATATAGTATTAAAAATGCAACAATTGAAATAATTAATACATGTCCATTTAAATGTGATCATTGTTTTGTATCAAACAAAAAAGAAATATTAAATTTAGAAAATTTTCAAAATTTAATAAATCAATTAATTAAATTAGATTATAATGAAATTCTAATAACGGGAGGAGAACCTTTTTTACATAACAGTTTTGTTGATATTTATCTCTCAGCCAAAAAAAATGGTTTTCTTGTTACTATAAATACAAATGGATATCTTCTTAATGAAATGCTATTAAATTTATTTATTGAATATAAACCTAGAAATATTGAACTAAGTATCTATGGTTATGATAATAAAAGTTATTATAATTTTACACATACAAAACGAGCTTTTAATATTATAAATAATAATATAGATAAACTAATTGACTATAGTATAAATTTGAACTTAAAAACTGTTTTAACAAAGAAAAACAAAAATTATCTATATAAATTAAAATCTTATGCCAAAGAAAAAAATTTACCATTTAGATATGATTATATAATTTTTCCTAATCAAGATAATATATGTCAAAACATGCAAAGATGTACACCTGATGAAATTATAAAAGTATTAAAAGAAGATAATGATAGTACAACTTTTTTCAAAGAAAAAATAAAAAATATAAACATAAAGAATACTATAGACAATCACGTATTCCAATGTAGTATAAATTCAGGTAGAATTTATATAAGCTCGAACTTAGATATTAGGCCATGTTTAGTAGTACCTTTTAAATATAATTTAAAGGAAATATCTATAGAAGATGCTTGTAACAAATTTGAAAAAATACCTGAAAAATATATATATAGATCCGATAATAAGTGTATGAATTGTAATAAAAAATCATTATGTAGATATTGTCCAGGAAAGTTTTATATGGAAACAGGAAGTTTAACCAATGTACCAAATTTTTATTGTGAATTAGCTGATAAGTTGATAAAGGAGTTTAAATAATAAAAATGATAGCAAAAATAAAAAAAACTAATAACAACTTAAAAGAAATGTATAACATCTTAATTGAAAACTTATTAAAAACATATCCAACTTTTCATAAAGATGATTACTATAATGATGAAAAATTTATAAAATGGAGTACTATGATTAAAAATAATAAAAATTATCATATACTAGCTTATAAAAAAGAAAATAAAATAATAGGTTTTTTATCATATTCCATAAATAATAAACAATTATGGATATCAGAATGCCAAATAAAAAAAGAATATATTAATAATAGAATACTTAAAAATTTAATAAAAGAATTTACTGCAATAAACAATATTCAATCTTATGATATAGTAACAATACATATAAATAGTAATAATGAATTATCTCAAAAGGTATTTAAACATATAGGTTTTAAATTTATAGGTAATACTATTTATCAAATATCATTAGAAAAATTAAAAAAATGGGCAAACATTATTTGAATGTGAAATAAATCTATGCAAATAAAAATGTATTATCAATAGTTAATTACTTTTTCCATAATAACCTTCAATTTTTAGATACCTAAAAGTCCTAATTTTGAGTGTTGTAATGAGAAAATAATCTCCAAAAAGTTGCAATTTTTTTTGTGTCTTTTCATAATTTTTCTAAATTTAACAAAAAAAACTACAAATCAAATCTTCCAAAAGCCCTTATTATAATGGGAAAATTTGAATATAGTTTTGAGAGTAACAAAATGGCAACCCCTTTGCCCTTTTAAAACTATAAAAAATATAGGGTTGCCTTTATTTTTGTTATAACCCGTAGGACAAAACCACTTCAAATTTCTTACAATATATTCGAATTCTTTAAATTTAAAATATACTTAAACTTCTTTAGAATCACTATTATCATATATAACAAATTCCCTATGCAACCCTTAAATTGGAAATCACCTGATGAATTGCTTCGTGATTATTTTAACAATTTAAAATAATCCTTCGCTAGTTTGTTGTGACTTTATCTCTTTTGTTTGACAAACCTACAACAAAATAAACCATTATTGTCTATGATTAATTTACATCTAAATTTACACATGCTATAATAAAAAAAATTAGTAAGGAGCAAAACATGAAAAAAAATTATATTATCACAGCTGATAGTGGCTGTATACCTGGACAAAATATTTTGACTGACCCTAAAGAAATTCCTATTAAAACAATTCCAGCTTTAATTATTGATGAAAATGATCAAGAATATCTCGATTTAATTGATATAACACCTAAAGAAATTACAAATCGTAATAATCAAGGAGAAATTTTCAAAACAGCAAGTCCTTATCTTTCCTCTTATGAAAAAACATTTACTGAAGCTTTAGAAATATCAGATACTGTTTTTCATGTAAGCATGGGTGAAAGTATTTCTAGTTCTTCACTTAATAATGCTTACACAGAAGCTAATTTATTAAATCAAAAATATGGTAAACATATTTACGTAATTGATTCCAAAGCTGGTGCAACAACTGGCAAATTAATTGTTACTTTAATTGAACAATTAATTAAAGATGGCTATTCGGCTAATGAAATTTATGATAAAATTATTCATAATTTTATTCCTCGAATTCAAACATCTTTTATCGTACCTGATGTAACTGGTTTTATTAGAAGTGGTCGAAACAAAACAACTAACAGTCATCTTATGAATATTGCTACTAAATTTGCTAGTAAAGCTATTAACAAATTAAAACTACAACCACAAGTTGATGTTGTCGATGGTCAGTTACATATTGTTAAATGTTATAGAGGTAAACAAGAACAATTGGCTATTTTAAATTTAATAAAACAAAATATTGAAAAACTTAATCAAGCTGATCAACAATTTATCGTTTATGGTACGATTGCTTCAGAAGAAAGTTCTATGGAAAAAGCTAAAAATTATTTGCAAGAAAAAACCAATTTCAAACACCTTATTCGTCAAGATATTAGTGGCGTCGTTGCAGCATATGGTTCAGAAAATTTATGTGGTATTAGTTATGTTAAAAAACTTGAAAAAAGCTATAATGAAACAAAATAATTTCATATAGCTTTAATCTTTTGGTTTAAAAATAAGCGCTAAAAAGAAAGAAAAAATAATAGCTGACGTAATTCCAGAAGCCGTTAAATCAAACATTCCCATAACTAACCCCATAAAACCTTCTTGACTAGCAGTATCCATTGCTCCATGAATTAACAAATGACCAAAACTAGTAATAGGAACTAACGCACCACCACCGGCAAATAAAACAAATTTATCATATATATCAAAAACGTCTAATAAAGTTCCTAAAACAACAAAAATAGTTGTAATATGTCCTGGTGTTAACTTCGTATTATCTAAAATAATTTGACCGATTAAACAAACCAAACCTGCAAAAAGAAAAGCATATAAATAAATCATTTTATCGCCTCCAAACTAATTGCATGAGCAATACTTGGAATTGCTTCTTTTTCATTTGTCATCGAAGGATTCATTAAAGCACCGGTTGCTACTAATAAAACTTTCGATATTTGTTTTTCTTTCATTTTTTCAAAAATATAACTATAAGTTACTAAAGGCGCACAAGCAGGTCCACTGCCTCCTGCTAAAACTGGTTGTTTATCTCGATTGAAAATCATACAAGCTGCATCATCATGATTATTTAACTCAATATTATATTCTTCTTTCATAAAATCTTTTAAAATATCTTTGCCATAAATACCCAAATCACCAGTTAAAATCATATCATAATAATTAATATCTCTTTTTAAATCTTTTAAATGACGATAAATTGTATCAGCAGCGGCTGGAGCCATAACTGCTCCCATATGAAAAACATCTTTAATTCCATAATCGTTTACAATACCAATAGTAGCACTTTCAATTCTAACACCCTTTTTTTCTCTACCTAAATAAGCAGCCACTCCTCCAGTTGTTGTAAAAGTTGTCGTAATTGGTTTAGGTCCTCCATATTCAACCGGATAACGAAATTGTTTTTCAGCACTATTATTATGTGATGAAGTTGTACATAAACAATTTTTAATCTGATTACTTTCAATCATATTAGCACCAATAATTAAAGTTTCAACACTAGAAGCACAAGCACTATAAACACCTAAAAAAGGTCTTTTTATTTGAGCTGAAGCATAATTAGAAGCAACTGTTTGATTTAACAAATCTCCACTAATATGTAAATCGATATCATTTTTAGTTTTATTTTGCTTTTTCAAAACCAAATCAATACTATCTAAAATCAGCTGAACTTCGGCATATTCCCAAGTTTTATTACCACAATATAAATCATCATAACTTTTATCAAAAAAATTACCTAATGGTCCATTTTTTTCATAAGGTCCCGTTACCGTGGAAGTATTTTCTAAATATACATTATTATATTTAAAAGTCATACACTACCTCCTAAAATCAATAATCTAATAAGACCAAAAGTATAAGCACTGACGACACCAAAAATAATAACACTACCAGCTAATTTAAACATATTCGCCCCAATTCCTGTAACCATACCTTCTTTTTTATATTCCAAAGCTGCACTCATCATAGCATGAGCAAAACCAGTTATCGGAACAATTAAACCACATCTTGCAAAATTAACCCATTTATCAAAAAAACCTAAACAAGTTAAAAAACAACCAACAAAAATTAGTGTTACAATCATAAAAACGGAAGCTTGTTTACTAGAAATATCAAACCAATTCATATATAAATCAATTAACCCTTGACCAATAATCCCCATAAATCCTCCAATAAAAAAAGCAACGATTCCATTTTTTAAACGTTTTTCTTTAGGAGTATTTTTATCAACTAACTTTTGATAATCTTTCTTATCCATAATATCACCTAAAATTATTATGAAAATAATTTTAGCAAATATACCTAAACAGCAAAAAAAGGTCATTTGACCTTTTAAGATACTAAATATTGACGCATTTTTTTTAAAACCTTATGTTCTAATCTCGATACTTGAACCTGATTAATTCCAAGTAACTTAGCTGTTTCACTTTGCGTTAAATCATTCATATAACGATAATTAATTAACATTTGTTCATCTAATGATAAATATTCCAAACACAATTTTAAAGCAATTAACGTATCTAAATCGATTTTTTCTAAATCAGCTAAAGTATCATGTAACGTCATTTCCTTACCATCTAAATTAAATGGTTCGTCGATACTACTAATGGGATAATTTGCATTCAAAGCTTGAATAACTAATTGTTCATCAATTTCAAGATAATTAGCCACTTCTAAAGTAGAAGGTTCTTTCATAAGTTTTTGTGAAAGCAAAGTATAAACTTGTTCAATTTTAGCATTTAAAGCATTTATCTCGCGACTAACTTTATAACCTTTATCTTCTCTAACTAACTTTTTCATTTCACCTAAGACATATGGAAAAGCATATGTTGTAAATTTCGCACCTTTTGTTTCATCATAATTTTCATAAGCTTTAATTAATCCTAGTTTCCCTACTTGGAACAAATCTTCTTTTTGAGAATAGTTTTTAAATTTATAAGCTAGTGAGTAAACTAAATTTTGATTATCTTCAATAATTGTTTCAACTTGCATATCATCACCTACACATTAATTGTTTCCATTGCTTTTAACTCATCACTAACTTCATACATGTAATTAAGAATTCGACTATGCCTTAAACGATGTTTAACATTTTCACTTTTTAAACCACAAACTAAAATCTTACCATTATTTCGATTACATAACTCATAATTATAATAAAGAAAACTTATCCCTTTCATATCAATTTGCTCTAATTCAGATACGTTAAAGACAATATTACGAATACCATTTTCTTTAACTAAAATAGTAACTTCATCATTTAACTTACTATAAGTATTTTTAGTAAGTTCACCAGCTAATCTTACAAACAAAATTCCTTTTCTAAATTCCATATTAATATTTAACATATTATTCACCCCGTCTACTTTAATTTAGCACACAACTTATTTTTTTTATACCAAATCGACAAAAGTAGAATTTATTTTAATATGACAATTTTTTCATTTTAATAATTTTTATCAATAATATAAGCAATATAATTAAAATAATTAGCCATAACCATAGTTTAAGATTACTAAAATAATTTGTTTTTTTATTTTCTTTAACTATCTTTTCTTCTTTTTGCTTTTCTAATAAACATTTAAGTTTATTATTATATTCTATTCGTTTCTGATCTAATTGGTTAATTTTTTCAATTAAATATTCAATATGCTGTTCTAAAACTAATATTTTAGCTTCATATTCTTTTATTTTTTCTTCTTCTTTATTTTCTTTTGATTTTTCTAATTCTTGTTTTAATTTAGTAAGTTGTTCTTTATAGCTATTTAATAAATCTTTCTTTTCTTTTAATTGTTTTTCCGTTTCTAATAACTTATCATTTATCTCATTAATTTCATTTTGAAGAATATCAACAGTAACTATTTTTTCAATACTCATAAAAGGCAAAATAAACTTGACTTGATATTTACCATTTTTATTAATATTAAAATTAGTATCAATTTTTATATCATTAACTGTTGTTTCTAATATTAAATCTTCTAATTTTTTATTATAATCAGTAAAAACTAAGTCATCATCAATAACCACCTTGTCTCGCTTTTTATAACTATAATAATCTTTAAATAAATTAATATCTTTAATATAATCGCCAGGATTATCTTTATAATAGTTAGTTAAATATTCTTTAGTTAAACGATAATGACGAAATAAAGTGTCTTTATAACGATATTGAATAACTTGATTAATAATTCTACCTTCTTTTTCTAAAGGATATTCTAAAGAATAATTTATATCATATTTAGGTGTAAAAAGACGATAATCTTTAGCTTCATACGCTAGTGTTTTAATATCAGTTACACTATTACATACAAAATAATTTAAAGTATATAATTCAGCAAAACTATAACTATTAAAAGAAGAATCCCTTGTAAATTTAGCTTTAATTTGATTAACTTGATTAGTAGTATCATATAAATATAATTTCATTTTAATATCTTTAACTTGATAATAATCATTTAAATCGATAATTATCTTAGAATTATTAATTATTTTATTATCAATATCATTATAATTACCGTCTTTTAAACGTTTAGCAAAATCACTAGTATTATTTAATATTTTATAATCTATTAAATCATTATTATTAAAAATTTCTAATTCAGTAATTGTAAAGAAACCATTACCACCTTTTAAACTATGAAACTGAATATATCTAATTGGTTGTGGATCTTTATATTCATAAACATCCCTTGTTTCAATAGTTCGATATAATATAAAACCAGGATAATTTATAGACCAATCACTATAATCGGTTTCATAGTAATCGTTAACATCAACTTCTGGATAATCTAAAACATTACTAGTAAATGGATAATAATCACCTAATTGTTTAATATTTTTATACCATCTATAACGTCTTTCTTTTTTTACCGAAATGATATCAGATTCTTCAACATATTCATCAGTATAATCACTATAATCTGAATATTTTGAATAAAAAGTTTCTGCTTTAATAAAAGCCATATTACTTAAAAATAAAATCAAAACAAAAAATATTTTTCGCATTTAACAAATCACCTCCTTACTTATATCATTCGATAAAACTAAGCGAAATCCCTTTTTTTACTTTTTGACAACAAAAAGTAAATTTGACTAATTATCATTGTAATTAAGTTAAAATTTGCTATAATAAAAATAGGTGATCGTAATGGAAAAATCAACTATTACTAGATTTTCAAAAGTTTTAAAAAATTTTAAAAACCTTGATCAAGAACAGCAAAATAAAATCTTGCAGTTTATAAGCGACCAAAATATTAATCCTGAAACTAAAAATAACATTATTAATTTATTTAACGAAACTATAGATCAAGAAAATCAAACTAATTTAGAATCACAATCTAATGCATATAATGGTAGAGTTAAAGTTTTATCTAATAGTGGTAACGGCTCTACAAAATCATTTGAAACTGATCAAGAACAACCATTTCATTTTGATAGTAATGCCTTTATTGATGTTCTAATACTTACTAGTATTACAGCTACTTTTAGTTTAATATCATTTATAATTATCTTTCTATATGCTTTAAAATAAAAAATACAAAAAAAAATTGATATTAGAAATAATCTATTTATCAATTTTTTATTTTAGAAACGACCTCCACCGCCGCCTCCACCAAATGATCCACCACCGGAAGAAAATCCTCCTCCAAAACCACCTGATGAAGATCTTGATGAATTAGCACTTGCACTAGCTGAACGAGCCATATTAACTGCACTATTAACAGAATCATTAATAACGTGATTAAAACTTGTAAGCATAATAATATCGTTAGGATTATATAAAATATTTCCATAATAAATATCGTCAAACTCTTTAACTCTAACGGCCATATCTTTAGCTAATTTATCAGCACAACCTAAACTAACGGCATAAACTAAATATTTACCCCACAAACTAACTTCGGGTAACTCTCTTTTATCAATAATACTAAAATCATTCATAAAATTTTTTAAAGCTTTCCATTTAACAAAATCATCGTTACCTTTTTTAGTTCGTTTGTTACTTTTCGTAACATACATCAAAGCTATTACTGAACTAAAAATACATATTAGACCTAATAAAGACCAAGATAACATCATAATTCCAATGAAAAAACCAGCAATCATATATAAAGTATATCCCCAAATTTTTCTTTTTTCAAAAAAGTTTTCTTTAATTGCTTCATCAGTAACTAACGATATCCATTCATTATAACGTTTTAAAAAACTACTATAACTTTTTTTAGCTTCTTTTTTAAAATCGGTCAATAATATTTCATCTTTTCCATTAAAAACTAAAGATATTAAAGAAGTTTGATTTTTATCTAATTCCGCATTTTTATTTTTATAAATAAATTTATAATTTTTCTTATCATTACCTTCAACAGTAATAATTTTTTGTTCAATTAAAGATAAGATAGAAGCTGATAAATCATTAGTTCCAACTTTTTTGTTGAACAAGTAACCAACTGTAGTTGGTGGATAATTACTTGGAATATCTCTAAAATACTTTTGTTTAAAATCGGATTTTAATTCACGATCATATTTTAAATAAAATCTAACTAATAAAATAATCAAAATCATTAAATAAAGAGAAGTAACACTAATAACTATTAATTTTTGTAATATTAATTTGTTTTGTAAAGCTTCTCTTTCTTGATTAGCTTCATTTGCCCGATCAGTTTCTACTTTTATAATTTTATCTAAAGCATCAATTCCAGTTGTTTTAATCGGATTAGTAATAAGGTTTTTATCAAAAACAAACCTCGTATCAATTGCTTCATTAGCGTACAAACCATTTAAAGTTAAAATAAATTGTTCTTTATTATTAATTGTAATATTTCCAGTTAATGGTCCATGAGCCCAAGCTCGTAATTCATTTTGATTACCAGGAATATTAACTGTTACTTCTAAATTAGCAACATCTTCATTTAACGATGTAAAAATATTATAGCCAATTTCAGCTACGTCATTATGAACAACAGCTAAATTAGTTACAACATATTCTAAATAAAAGAATTTACCACTACTACTAGGATTATAAATCAGATAGCTATTTGATGAAGAATTTAAAGTTTCGGTATAAACTCCATAATCACCTTTATTAGCTGATGATACTTTACTAAATTTATCTCCACTTGTTTTCATTTGCTCAAAACTATAATTACCATTCGTGATCGCACGTATTTGTTTAAGTTCAATACTAGTTCCATTATAAATATCACTACCATCAAACGATTCATAACTGCCATCAAAGGTAGGAGCACTACTATTTTTAAAATTAATAATTCTTTCAAAACCGTTATATTGTCCATCTAACTTAAAAGCTTCTTGAACTAATAAATCGCCATTATTTAAAACCGTTGCATTTATTTTATAATCAGTTATTCCATTAGCTTTAACACTAAAAGGAACAACTAAAATAAGAAAAATCAACCATAAAAACCTTTTCATTTTTTCCTCCTAAAAAAGGCTTAAACAAGCCTTTAAAATTGTACTTTTGGTGTTTCTTTTGATGATTCGTCAGCTTCAAAGAATGCCTCTTGTTTAAATCCAAACATTGAGCCAATAATATTTGACGGAAACATCTCTAATTTATTTTTATAAAGTAATACTGCATCATTATAAAATTGTCTAGCATGAGCAATTTTATCTTCAGTATCAGTTAAGTCAGTTTGTAACTGCATAAAATTAGTATTAGCTTTTAAATCAGGATAAGCTTCACTTAAAGCAAATAATTTACTTAACGCTTGTGTTAACTCACCACTAGCTTTCATTTCAGCTTCAGGCGTATTAGCTATAACACTTTGATTGCGTGCTTCAATAACTTCATCTAAAGTTTCTTTCTCATGAGCAGCATACCCTTTGACAGTTTCCACTAAATTAGGTATTAAATCAGCTCTTCTTTTTAATAATACATCGATACTTGCCCATTGGTCTTTAACTTTGTTTCTTAAATTAACTAAACTGTTATAAGTTACAACTACAAAAATAATTAAGATTAAAACAATAACACCAACAATAATTAAAGCAATCATTTTCTTCCTCCATTCTATTAACATTATATAATAAAAATATCTAAATTGGAATAATTTTGTATATTTTTTTTAAATATTTGACATCTTATAATTAGGAGGGATAAAATGGAAATTAATATTCGTAAAAGCATCAAAGAAAATTTTAAAGGTGCAGAAAAAGATGAAATTAAAACGTCAATTACCGAAGCAATTAGTAGTAATGATGAAATTACTTTACCAGGTTTAGGTATTTTCTTTGAAATTCTTTGGAATAACAGCGATATAAATAATCAAGAATATATTTTAGACACCTTAGAAAAAGGATTAAAATAAGACTGTTGGCAAAATTAGTTTGCTGACAGTCTTTTATTTTAAAAATATAATTATTTAATACCTTCCAAATTAAGCATTTTAATTATGTTTTTTCTAACCTCTTGTGATGTTTTTTCGTTATTATCATCGTTTGTAATCATAATTCCATCTTCTATATAAGCATGTTGACCATAAAGTAAAATATCTAGTGCCATTTTATTTAAGTCTATATTAATGAAGTCTTTTAAATCATCTTTAGAAATCCATTTTACAACGTGTTTTGCACGCTCCTCTTCGGTAATATTTTCATGTTTATCACTTGTTAAATGTCCATATACAAAATTTAAATAAGCATAACGGTTAACTCCTTTATAACCAGCATAGAAATGATTTACAACAACAAAGTTACTAACAAAATCAATTTCTACATCTTGATATCCGGTTTCTTCAAAAACTTCACGAATACAAGCTTCTTCAGGTGTTTCATTTTCTTCAATACCACCCATAACAAAGCTTTTACAATTTCTTCCCTTCGCATCTTCACACAAATACTGATCTTCCTTATGATGTTTTATAATTCCAACAACACTATATCTTCTTTGAGTTTCTTTATCATTTCTTGGTGCTTCTTCCCCCTTACCATAAAAATATGGTGCGACGACTTGTTTGATTGGTAAATGATGTTCTTTTGCATAAATATAATCTTTTTCTATATGTGCCGGAATAAAAAATCTTGTTTCTTCTCCTTGGATAATTTCTAGTTTTTCATTAGTAATTGGATTTAATGCATAACCATCTACTTTATAATTAACAATAAATGCGGTAGCTCCATATATTAATTCTGGTTTTTCAATTTCTATTTCTACAACTTCGCTATTACTTAATGTAACATTCATTTTATATTTCATATTATCCTCCTAATATATATTATATTAATTGTCCATTACAAAGTCAATTAAAAACAAATAGTATTTGATAAAAAAACATATGTTTTTTTATGGCTTAAATTTTGCTTATAAGTATTGACTCTCCAGTTAACTAGAGTAATAAAATCAACAGTGAGAGGAGGAATTTATGGCAAGATATTGCAGTGATTGCACATATTTAAATCCTGACAAAATAAAAGATAACAAAGCCGGTTATTGTTATTGTTCTAAAATTAACAAATTTGTTTGGGCTAATAACGAACGATGTGAATATTTTAGTGAAGCTTATGCGCGAAATAATTTTAAACGTGAAGATATCTATACCGAAGCTAAACAAACACAAAATAAATATGATGGTTCACTAGGTTTTAATATTTTTATAGCTGTTACCCTTATCCTTTTAGCAATTATTTTAAAACTTTTCAATATCATTTAAACATGATATAATAATGACAAATTTAACAATCGATATTTTAAAGTCAACTGAAAGGAGTAAAGAGGTGTATAGAATAGGCACTTTTTCTAAACTTACTGGTGCATCAATTCGAACTCTTAGATATTATGATGAAATAGATTTATTTAAACCTGACAATATTGATATTTATACCGGTTATCGCTACTATAGTGACGCTAAAATTGAAGAATATAAAATTATTACTGAACTTAAAAATGTTGGTTTTACATTAGAAGAAATAAAAAACTATTGGAACAATTTCGATGACTTTAAAATGAATGAAAAAAAACAGCAATTGTTAAATCAAATAAATATTACGAAAGAAAAAATAAAAAAAATCGATTATTTAAGAAGTTGTATTCATAATGGTAAGATTATTTTAAATAACCCTACTTACGAAATAGAACATCAAAAAGTTAAGAAAATCGATAATAATTTAAATACTATTAAAAGAATCGTCAAAGCTAGTTATGATCAATTGTTATTTCAAAGGAAAACAAATCTTAACCAAACATTAACTAATGATGTTAAAAGTAAAAAAGCTACTTATTATATCATTTATGAAAATAGCTCCATTACTGATGATTTCATTATTTATAATTCAAATAACTTATTAGATATTAACTTAAATAATCCCGATAGTACTTTTAATAGTATCGAATTAATGCATTTGATTTTTGATAAATTAAAATCTGATTATAAATATATTACTATTTTAATTAAACTAACTGATAAAGAAAAAATTAATTTAGCTAAACAATATGGATTTATAGAAGATAATCAAATAACTAAAAATCAAATAAAATATATTCAAATGAAAAAAAATTTAAATTAGGAGGAATTTATGAAAAATTATTTGGAAAATTATAAAACAAATTTAATTGAAGGAAAAATTGATTCTGGAAAAACAACCGGTATTATTTTTAAGGAAGTTAATCAATTAATTAAAAATGATGAAAATTTATTATTTTTGGATTTAAAACAAGAATATTATAAACAATATATAAATCAATTACAAGAAAAAGGTTATGAAATTATTACTATCAATTTATCAGATCCTACTAAAAGTAATAACTACAATCCTTTTACCCTACCTTATTATTACTATAAAAATAATAATATTGATAAATGTTTTGAATTAATTGAAAAAATTTCTTATCGCATTTTTACTGAAGAAGATGAAAAAAATAATATTGATCCTTTTTGGACAAACACTTCAGCTGATTTATTTACTGGTATGAGTTTATTAACGATTAAAGAAGCTAAAGAAGCAGAAGTTAATTTAGGTAGTATTAGTACTGTTATGGATCTAACAACTAAAAAAGATCAAGATAGTAATTTAATAACAATGTATTTAAACAAATTAGAACCAACTGATCCTATTTATTTATCTGCTTCTAGTACTGTTTATGCACCACGTGATACTAAAGAAAGTATTTTATCAGTTGCTAGACAAAAAATTAAAAATTATTGTTTAAGAACTGATTTACTCGCGCTTATAAGTAAGACTAATTTTGATTTACTTAATATTGGTCAAAAGAAAACAGCTATTTTTATCATTTTAAAAGATGATAATAAAAATATTAATAATTTTGCTAATATATTTATTGAACAAGTTTATCACCTAGTTAAAGAAAACAATTTATCATTTAATTTTATTTTAGATAACATTGATTTTATTAATCAATTAAACTGTTTATATAATATGTTAAATCTACCATTAAATAATGTTAAAATAATTGTAGCAACTAGAAATTTATCTGAATTAAAAGCTAATTATCCAATCGGAACTTTTAGTAATGTTATTAATAAAATAACTGTTGAAAATAATCAGGTTTTACATAATGATTCTAAAGAACCTTTAGAATTAGTTAAAATAGCTAAAACATCAGTTACTTATCCTAAAACTGATTTAAACCCAGAATTTTTTAAAGCAGAAGAATATTTAACTAAATTATTAAAATAATTTAAATATATATTTATTAAAAAAGTTGTACCTAATAAAAGGACAGCTTTTTAATATAAATTAAAATTATTATAAACTTCTTCGTTATTATCATTACTATTTATCCTAAAGTAACTTTCGTATCTATTTATTTGTCCAATTATACTTATCATAAAAATCAAACCTCTAATTATTAAAAACAAATATTAATATACAATAAAAAATGTTATGCAGTAAATATTTCTTGTATTAATACATAACATTAATCTCTTTACTCCATAACTTTAATTAATCTTTTAATTTTTTCTTTTTTAAAACGTTATAAATAATTACCATTAAGATTCCTAATAATAAAACACCAATACCATAAAAATAAATATTTTTAAATAAACCACCACTTATAGCTTTAAAAACGCTACTATAAACATTATCATATTGATTAACTATACTAGTAATAAATGATTTTAAAACCGCAATTACAGTCAAAGTCGAACCAGACATAATAAAGGCAATTCCACCCCAAATTAATGGCGCAATAACACTAAAACAAAACAGCATAAACGCTAATAAAATCAAAATAATAGTACATATTGAAATAAAAATAAACCAATTAGAATAAATTAATTCAAAAACTTGATCAGCTCCATTATCAACTATTTGTTCTTTTAAAGGAATACTATTATTAATCTCTAAAGCAAAATCATTAGCTATTTTAGTTAATTCATTCAATTGACTATCAGGAATAACATAACCTGTTTGTTCTTTTACCGAATCACGACTAGTAACAATTAATTCATTTATTGCTTCTTGATCAATTTCTGGTTTTACTCCATCATCTAATATATAATTACTATAATCTGTTAAAAATTGATTAATTATTTGATTAAATTTAGGATCTTCTAAAACTTGTAAAACTAAAA
The DNA here is from genome assembly GCA_944368805.1 of uncultured Bacilli bacterium. Taxonomy (GTDB): domain Bacteria; phylum Bacillota_I; class Bacilli_A; order RF39; family UBA660; genus CALVXC01. Next base: position 43,726 of record CALVXC010000002.1, on the reverse strand, counting down.
CTTCTGATACTCCTTGTGAAGTAGCTTTTGAAACGATAACATCTTTAATCGTTGCATCTGTAAGTTCTTCATTAGCTAAAATACCAGTCGCTTTAAAAGATAGAATATCAACTTCATCAGTAATTTCTTTAATACCTTCTTCACTAATTAAACCACGACACATAACAACACTTAAAAAACTAACAACTACTAAATATAAAATAATCGTTAAAATAGAACAAATTAAAGCTGTAAAAACATTTAAAAATTGTTTCATAAAATCTCTCCTAACAACTAGTTTGTTGATATTCATATTCATATTGTTTATAGTCTTTTAAATAAGTTATTTTTACACTACCTTCCATTACCTCATTATTAGTTGGATTAATTATATCATTATCTAAATAACCTAGTGATTGTAAAGTGTTTAAAGAAACACAACCTGTAGTTGTTTCATCCGTTGGTAATCTATCGATATTATCTAATCCCCATTTTTTAGCTGATAATTCAATCGTTTTAATCTGTTGATCAGTTAAATTTTCTCTTGCATTGTTAATAACACTTGTTACAGTTGGAATTGTAATTAAAGCTACAATACCAATAATAACAATAATAGCAATTAACTCAATTAAAGTAAACCCATTTTCATTCATCGTTTCAACTCCTAAATTAATTATAAAACAATTTATAACTACTAGTCAATTAACTTTTTAGCTTTATTGACAACTAATTGTATTTTATCAAAACGTTTTTCAATTTTACCATTTAATAATAAAATATCTCCAACTTTAATATCTTTATAAACATTATAAATTTTCGGAAACATAACAATATCTAAATTGCTTACTTCATCACTACCAGTGATAAAACACATCTCTTCACCCTTTTTAGTTGTTATTTTTTTTATCTTATCAACATAAACAATGGTATTAACAATTTTATCAAAATAACTATCTAATTTATTAATGGCTACACTAGAATATTTAAATTTATATTTAGTAACAGGATGATTATTCAAATAAAAACCAAATACTTCAAATTCTTTAGCTAATAATTCTTGATCAGAATACTCATCATATTTTTTAATAATTGGTTTTAAACTTTCTTCATCTAATAACTCACCAATTTCACTATAATTAATAATCGCATCTAAATTCATATATAAAGTTTTCTTATTTAAATTAAAGCTATCAAAACAACCAGCCATTATTAAACTTTCTAATGTTTTACGATTAATACTTTTACCATAAGTTCTTTTAGCAAAGTCAAAAATATCTTTAAATTTACCTTCACTACGCGTTTTTAAAATAGTTTGAATTGCCGTCAAACCAACATTTTTAATTCCAGTAAGTGGATAAATAATACCTTCACTACTAACTTCATAATTTTCGGTACTAATATTTATATCAGGACTTAAAATTTTAATATTATTTAATTTAGCTTCATAAATGTATTTTTTAGTATCACTACTACTACCCATAACATTAGATAAAATATTTTTTAAAAATATTTTCGGATAATAATATTTTAAATAAGCCATTTTATAAGCAATAACTGAATAAGCAACAGAATGAGCTCGATTAAAACCATATGAAGCAAATTTTAAAATTAAATTATAAACTTTTAAAGCAACCTCTTTTTTATAACCTTTTTTAAGACTACGAAGAATAAACTTATCTTTTTCTTTTAATAAAATATCTTCTTTTTTCTTACTCATCGCTCTTCTTAAAATATCGGCTTCTCCTAAAGTATAATCAGCCATAATATGAGCAATTTGCATAATTTGTTCTTGATAAACAATAATTCCATAAGTCGGTTTTAAAACACTTTCTAAACTAGGATCTAAATAATCAATTTTTTCTAAACCTTTTTTTCTTCTAATATATAAATCAATATTTTTCATTGGCCCTGGTCTAAATAAAGCAATTGAAGCAATAATATCTTCAAAAGTAGATGGTCTAAATTTTCTTAAAAAATTAATCATACCACTTGATTCAAATTGAAAAATACCAATTGTATTAGCACTAGTAAATATTTCTAAAACTTTTAAATCATTTAAAGGAATATTATCAAAAGTTAACTCGGTATCGATATCTTTTAAAACATTAGTAATTAAGGTTAAATTTTTAAGACCTAAAAAATCCATTTTAAGTAAACCAATCTGTTCTAAATAAGTCATATCAAAACCAGTTAAATATTCATTTTCATGTTTATCTAAAGGAATAATATTATCTAAATCTTCATTACACATAACAATACCAGCTGCATGAATTGAACTATGACGTTTTAAACCTTCAAATTTCATAGCTATTTTATAGCATTTAGCAAATTGTTTATTAAAATCCAAATATTTTTTTACTTTTTCGTTTTTTAAATTATCCGCTAATGATATATAAGGATCTAATAATTTACTCATATTATCAACTTGTTTTAAATCAATATCCATAACTCTAGCTACATCACGAATAACTTGCTTTGTTTTTAAAGTTCCAAAAGTTATAATAGGTGCGACTTTTTTTATTCCATATTTATTAGTACAATATTCAATTACTTCTTCTCTTCGATCATCGGCAAAATCAATATCAATATCAGGCATTGAAACACGTTCAGGATTTAAAAAACGTTCAAACATTAAATTATATTTTATAGGATCAATTGTTGTAATATTAAGACAATAAGAAACTAACGATCCAGCTGCACTTCCTCTTCCTGGTCCTACTAAAATACCTTTTTCTTTAGCGTATTTAACATAATCGAAAACAACTAGGAAATAATCACAAAAACCCATTTTATTAATAACATCTAATTCATATTTTAATCTATCAATATAAACTTTACTAACTGTTTGTCCAAAAATATTTTTCAACCCTTCTTTGCACAAATGTTTTAAATAAGTATAACTATCTAAATGATCAGGACAATTATATTTAGGTAATAAATTTTCTAATTTAGGAATAACTAAATTACACATATCAAATATTTTATAATTATTATTTAAGTGTTCATTAAAATTTTCTAAAACATATTGATAAGTATCTAAATGATTATTATATGTTGAAAATTCATTTTCACTAATAATTTTCCCATCTTTAATACAAGTTAAATATGGATAATAATAACTATCTGTTTTATCTAAATATAAAACTTCTTTCATATAAACTAAATTAGAATAATTTAAATTTTCTAATTGTTCTTTATTTTCATAACCAATAAAAATATCTTGAAATATTTTATTTAAATCATTATATAAATTCAAAGATTTAAAAAGAACAATACAAATTATATTTTGACTAAACTGTTTAAGATGTTCAAGATTAAGTTTAGAATCTGACATAATCGTTGATAATTTACATAAATTTTGATAACCTTGATAATTCTTACAATATAAAACGATTTTTCTATCTTGAATTTTTATTTCTAAACCTATAATTGGTTTAATATTATTTTTTAAACATAAATAATAAAAATCTAATACTCCATACATATTATTATCAGTAATTGTCAAGGCGGTAAAGTGATTTTCTTGCGCTTTTTTTACTAATTCATTTAACTTAATCATACTATTAAGTAAACTGTTATTAGTTTTAATATACAAAGGTACATATTTCACATTATCACCACCTATCATTATTTTACTATATTTTGCTTATTTTTGCTATAAATATTTGACTTATTTAAGAATATATGATAAAGTTATAAAGCATGAGTTAACTAAAAAAGGAGGAAATTATATGCCAAAAAAGATGACAAGTAAAAAACCTTTACACGGAAATCTTCGTTCACATGCTTGTAATGCTACTAAGCATGCTCAAAAACCTAACTTACAAAAAATCACTTTAGATAATGGTAGAACAGTTAGAGTAAGCGCGAGAGAATTAAGAAGTATGCGCAAAGATAGTTCTAAAGCACAAAATAACGAAGAAATAAGTTTTGAATAAAACCTGATTTAATTCAGGTTTTTTTAATTAAAAAAGCATTACTTTAATGTAACACTTTAAACACTCATAAGTTCATTTTCTTTTTCTTTTAATTTTTCATCAACTATTTTATTATATTTATTGATTAAATCTTGAACTTGATCATTACCAAATTTTTTATCATCATCAGTAATTTCTAACTTTTTAATTTCACTATTACCATCTTGACGAATATTTCTTAAAGCAATTTTGCAATCTTCAGCTATACCTTTAACTTGTTTAACATAATCTTTGCGTGTTTCTTCTGTTAAAACGGGAATATTCAAAATGATAACTTCTCCATTATTATTTGGTGTCAAACCAATATTAGCTTCATATATTCCTTTTTCAATATCATGTAAAGCACCTTTATCGAAAGGTTTAATTGACAATTGACGAGCTTCAGGTATTGAAATAGTCGCTAATTGTTTTAAAGGTGTTTCACTACCATAATAATTAACCATAACATTATCTAAAATAGCTGGATTAGCTCTTCCTGCTCTTACATTAATAAATCTTTTTTCCATATTAGTAATGGCTGCATTCATTTTCATTTCAACTTCCAATAAAATATCTTCCATAATAACCTCCGTATAATATTATTATAATATATTAACTATTTTTTGACAAGTAAAATTAATTGTTTTTATTAGGATTAACGTGAATTGTAATATATTTTATTTTAGGGTCATATCTTTTTAATTCGTTTTCAACATCATCTAAAATATTATGAACTTCTTCTAAAGGTTTCTGATAATCCATAACTAATTCAATAATTAATTTGTAATATGGACCATTTTTTAAAATAATTAACTGATCAATCTTATATATTTCTTTATTTTGCAAAATGATATTTTTTATTTTAGTTAAATATTCTTCATCTGTTACCTGTTCATCTAGTACTAAACTTAAATTTACTTTTAATAAATCAAAACCTATTTTAATAACCAATATACCAATAATAATAGTAGCTATTATATCCGCATATTTAAACCATTCAATATAATTAGAAAATTGAATTAATATAACAGAAATAAAAACAATTAAAGACGAAATAACATCGGTTGAACTTTCATAGCCACTTGAAATTAATATATTGTTTTGATATTTTTTTCCCATTTTTAAAACATAGCCCGATAAAATAAATTTAACTATAATTGTAAACAAACTTACTAAAATAACAAAAACACTTGGAATTATAATTTCTCTATGAAAGGCATTATTAATAAGTCCTAAACCAACTCCTAGAATCATTAAACTAATAACGATACTGGTTATATATTCTAACTTTCCATGGCCATATGGATGTTTTTTATCAGCTGGTTTACGTGATAACCATGAGCCGAATATAGCAAAAACATCAGTTATTAAATCACTTAAAGAATGAAATCCATCAGCTATTAAAGCCCCAGATTTCCCAAAAAAGCCAAAAACAATTTTAATAATTGATAAACCTAAATTAGTAATCATACTTATAACCATTACTTTACTTGTTACGTTCATAACTTCACCCTACTTATATTATATATAATACTATTAATTATGCAACATGTAAAGTTTTTGCTACTTTAATATGTTAATTTTCTTAAAAACGTTTAACTTATAATGATAACATTTTTAAAAAACTAAAAATTTTTATTACAAATTATTATATTATTTTTACATAATTATTAACCTATTACTATAGTTTACACTTTTAGTCATTTTTTTGACATCTTCAGGATATTCAATTTTATTAATTATTTTAATTATATTTTTGTTATTATACAGTTTTATTTTACTTATACTTAAAAAAATATATGATAAAAAGTATATAAAAATCATATATAAATCAAATTTATTTGTTTTAATAAGGATTTTAATAGCAAAATGTCAACCAGAAAAAATAGTCTGTATATTTATTGACTTAATCTAGATTATTTGATAATATTATAGTAGAAAGAAGGGAGCGTAAGATGAAAAGATTTTTAATAACAGTAGGAATGGTAATTAGCGCTTTTGTTATAATTCCTAATGTTAGTGCAGCTACTATTAATGTTAGTAGTGGTGAAAGCTTATCTGATAAGGTAACACAAGCTTCACCTGGAGATGTTTTGGTTCTTGAAGATGGTACATATACTGGTGATATTACAATTGATAAAGCACTTACCATTAAAGGTACTTCTAAAGAAAACACAATTATTAATGGTCAAATAAATATTGCTAGTAACAATGCATTAGTTAGTTTAGAATCATTAACAATTGAAAAACAAGGATCTGATACAGCTGGTGTAAAATTAACAGGTACTTCTAATGTTACAATAAGTGATGCCTTAATTCAATATGCCAATATTGTAGGTGACGATTACGGTAATAATGATTACTTTACTGGTATTTGGTTATCAAAAAGCGCGAATGGTTCAACTTTAACTGTTAATAATTCAGAAATTAAAGCAAAATATGCTATTTGGGTACATGGTCAAGAAAACAATGTAACTGTTAATAGTTCTTCTATTACTGGTTGGGCAGCACTTGATATTTCAAATTCACCAAAACCACAAAGTTCTTTAGCAGCAAACAATGTTGTAACTGTTAACGGTTCAACTTTACTTGGGGTTGCTACATCAACAGGACCATCAAATGGATATGGAACAATTGTAATTGGAGGTCAAGATAGTTTACAATTAACTATTAATAATTCAACAGTTACTAATAAATTTGTTGTTAGTCAAATGCAAGACTTAATCCATTTTGGTGATGCTTATGAAGATAGTCAAAATGTTAATATCGAAATAAACTCTTCAAAATTAATTAACACTGATACAACAACAAATAGTAGTGTTATTAATTATATAACTGAAGGTGTAAGCGCTAATGAAAATATCGTAGTTATGAGCGATACAACAATTGAAAGTGCCAATGGTAAAGTTTATAGTACTGCTAACAATTATGTAACTGTAACTATTGATATTTTAGGTGTTACTTCAACAATTACTATACCAGTTGGTTCAATAATACCAGAAGAAGCATTAAATTTTGAATTAGATGGATATACTTTCGAAGGATGGTATACTGATGAAAACTTTGAAAACACTTTTGATACTGCAAGTGAAGTTAATGACGATATTACACTATTTGCTAAACTTACAGAAATTGTTGTAGATAACCCTATAACTTCTGAAGAACCAACAGAACAAATTGAAAACCCAAATACAGCTGATAGTATTCTATTATATGTTATCTTAGGTTTAACAACTGCTAGTGGTGCATTTGTAACTTACCGTAAATTAAGACATAATTAATGTAGATGAAAATCTACATTTTTTTATTGACAAAAAAAAAAGACAATAAATGTCTTATAAATATTTTTCTACTTTTCTAAATTCACTACTATCGTTTAAACCAGTTTTTGATAATTCTTCTAATAATTTCTTTTGATGACGATTTAATTTCTTAGGTGTTATCACTTTAGCAATAACATACATATCACCTTTACGACTAGATGAAATTTCACTAACACCTTTACCTCTTAAACGATATTTGTCACCAGTTTCTGTTCCTTCACTAATTGACAATTTAACACTACCATAAATAGTTGGCACATCTTTTTTACATCCTAAAGCAGCTTCTGCAAACGTTAGTGGCAATTCCAAATAAATATCATTACCATCTCTAACAAAAAGTGGATGTTCTTTAACATAAAATTCAATATAAATATCACCGTTAGGTCCACCATTAATACCAGCTTCCCCTTTACCAGCTAATCTTAATTGATTACCGGTATCAACACCAGCTGGAACTTTCACTTCTAAATCTTTATTTTGTTTAATTGTACCTTTACCACGGCATTTGGAACAAGTTTGATCATAAGTTTTACCACGACCATTACAAACAGAACAAGTTGATTTAGTCATAAAAGAACCAAAAATAGTACGCTGTTCACTAGTAACTTGGCCACTACCATGACAATTAGAACAAGTCTTTTCACCAAATCCACCATCACCGTGGCACTCATTACAAGTTTCAGTTGTGTTAACATTAACTATTTTTTTAGTACCATTAATTGCTTCATCAAAAGTTAAATTTACTCTTATTAGTAAATCACTACCTTTTCTCGCACGATTAGTTTTTCGATTACCACTTCCAAAATTAAAACCAAAACTACTTCCAAAAATATCATTAAAAATATCGGAAAAATCAAAATCAGAAAAATCAAATCCTGCCCCTCCTTGTGCACCTTCAAAAGCTGAATGACCAAATTGATCATATTGAGCTTTTTTATTAGGATCACTTAATACAGCATAAGCTTCTTGCGCTTCTTTAAATTTTTCTTCAGCATTTGGTTCTTTAGAAACATCAGGATGATACTTTTTAGCTAACTTTCGAAAAGCACTTTTAATTTCTGCTTCACTAGCATTTTTATCAACACCAAGCACTTCATAATAATCTTTCTTATTCATAATTCACCTACTTCCTTAGTTGTTATTGTTCACTCAACTTTTTTAATAAATTTAATTTTTCTTCAAACATATCAAAAGCTTTTTGAATTGGTTTTGAAGTTGTCATATCTACTCCAACCTTTTTTAAAATATTTAAAGGATAATCACTACCACCACTAGCTAAAAATTCTAAATATTTATCTCTAACAGATGTATTTCCATTTAAGATTTCACTAACTATAGCTAAAGCAGCTGATAACCCTGTAGCATATTTATAAACATAAAATGGTGTATAAAAATGTGGAATTCTAGCCCATTCATAACGAATTAGATCATCACTAACAACATTATCACCAAAATATAGTTTATTCAAATTATAGTATGTATCACAAAATTCTTGTTCGGTTAAAGCTACTCCTTGTTCTTCTTTATTATACATAATCATTTCAAATTCGGCAAACATTGTTTGACGATGAATAGTCGTTCTAAATAAATCTAAAAATTGGGTTAAATAATTAATTTTTTCTTCTTTCGTTTGAGCATGATCATATAAATATTGATTAAGTAAAGCTTCATTAACCGTCGAAGCAATTTCAGCTAAGAAAATAGGATAACTATGATACGTATATGATTGCGTTTTATTTGAATAATATGAATGCATTGAATGACCTAACTCATGAATCATCGTCGATACACTATCAATGTCATTTTCATAATTCAAAAGTAAATATGGATATGAATCATAACATCCCCAACTATAAGCGCCTGATCTTTTACCAATATTAGGATATATATCGATCCAACGATTATTAAAAGCTTGTTCTAAATCTTTTAAATATTTTTCTCCTAAAGGTTTTAACGCTTCAAATACAATCTTTTTACCTTCTTCAAAAGGAACTTTAATTTCTTTTTCATTAACTAAATCAACATAGATATCATACATATGTAATTCATCTAAATTAAGCATTTTTTTTCTAATAGCCATATAATCATATATTTTATCAAAATTATCATGAACTGTTTTTATTAAGTTTTGATAAACTTTAATATCAATATCATCACCATATAAACTTTCTTTTAAAGGACTTTCAAATTTATGAACATCACTAATAAAAAAATGTTCTTTAATTGTTCCTTTTAAAGTACTAGCTACTGTATTAATATGTTGTTTCCAATAATGATACATATTATTAAAAGCGGCCATTCTAACTTTTCGATCTTTACTACTCATATAAACCGAATAATTAGAGTTAGTTAATTGAACTGTTTTACCATCATCTAAAGTAATTGTTCCTAAATCGATATCTGTATTATTCAAGCTATTAAAAGCCTGACTCCCTGTTCCCATCGCATTTAAAGCTTTAGTAATAATTAACTCTTCAGCTTCACTTAAAGTATGGTTTTGATATTTGAATAACATTTCCAAATCAAAACGATAAGGTTCTAAAGCAGGATTTTCATTTATAAAATCCATAACTTTTTGTTTATTAACACTTAATATTTCTGGTGTTATAAATGATAATTTATCATTTATTTGTTCAAATAATTTTTCAACTCGCATTTTTCTAACAGCAAATTCATTGTTATTAGTTTCACTATCAAAAAGCATTTTAGCATATACCCATACTTTTTCTAGTTTACGATTAAAATGTTCATATTCTTGATAAAAATTATATAAACTATCACTATTAAGCATAATTTTACCTTTAAAAGCTAAAACTTTGTTAACATCTTGTTTGATTTCAGTTAAGCATTGATTAAATTGTTCTTCATTTTCAAACATTTTAGCTATGTCCCATTTATCTTTTTCATCAATCATACTACGCTTTAATAATTTCCCCATATTCTCTCCTTTTTAATAATATATAATAGGAAGTTCTAGTTAAGCTAGAACTTCTTTATTATTTTTCTTCATATTCAGCATCGATAACATCATCTTTTTTGTTTTCTTCTTTTATATCTTCATTAGTATTATCTTCTTTTGCTTGTTCAGCTTGAGCTTGTTTTGCAGCTTCTTCATAAACTTTAGTAGCTAAACTCATAGCTGTTTCATTTAATTTATCTTTTTTAGCTTTAATATCTTCAATATCATTTTTCTCTAAAGCTTTCTTTAAATCATCAATTTCATCTTGGGCTTTTTTCTTATCTTTTTTATCAACTTTATCATCTAAATCTTTTAAAGCTTTTTCGGTAGCAAAAATTACTTGTTCAGCTTCATTTTTTAAATCAGCTTCTTCTTTACGTTTTTCATCAGCTTCTTTATTAGCTTCAGCTTCTTTAACCATTTTTTCAATTTCTTCATCAGTTAAATTAGTTGATGAAGTAATAGTGATTGATTGTTCTTTATTAGTACCTAAATCTTTAGCTTTAACATTAACAATACCATTAGCGTCAATATCGAAAGTTACTTCGATTTGAGGAATACCTCTTGGTGCAGGTGGAATATTAGTAAGTTGAAATCTACCCATTGTTTTATTATCAGCAGCCATTGGTCTTTCACCTTGTAAAATATGAATATCTACAGCTGGTTGATTATCAGCAGCCGTTGAAAATACTTGTGATTTACTAGTTGGAATAGTTGTATTTCTTGGAATTAATACTGTACATACACCACCTAAAGTTTCAATTCCTAATGATAATGGTGTTACGTCTAATAAAACGATATCATCAACATCACCAGTTAAAACACCACCTTGAATAGCAGCACCCATGGCTACAACTTCATCAGGATTAACCCCTTTACTTGGTTCTTTTCCTAATTCTTTTTCAATTAATTCTTGAACTTTAGGAATTCTTGTTGATCCACCAACTAACAATACTTTATCAATATCACTAGCTTTTAATTTAGCATCTTTTAAAGCGTCTCTAACAGGTTTTAAAGTACTATCAATTAAATCATGAACTAATTCTTCAAATTTAGCTCTAGTTAAAGATAATTCTAAATGTAATGGACCATCTTCACCTTGTGATAAGAATGGTAATGAAATTTGCGTTGTTGTAACTCCTGATAAATCTTTTTTAGCTTTTTCCGCAGCATCTTTAAGACGTTGCATAGCCATTTTATCTTTAGTTAAGTCAATACCATTTTCTTTTTTAAATTCAGAAACTAAATAATCAACAATACGTTTATCGAAATCATCGCCACCTAATTTATTATTACCACTCGTAGCTTTAACTTCAAAAACACCATCACCTAATTCAAGAATAGATACATCAAAAGTACCTCCACCTAGGTCATAAACTAAAATTGTTTGAGCTTGTTCTTGTTTATCTAAACCATATGCCAAAGCAGCAGCTGTTGGTTCGTTAATAATTCTTTCGACTTCAAGTCCAGCAATTTTACCAGCATTTTTAGTTGCTTGTCTTTGAGAATCGTTAAAATATGCTGGAACAGTAATAACAGCTTTAGTAACTTTTTCACCTAAATAGCTTTCAGCTGTTTTCTTTAAATCACTTAAAATCATAGCTGAAATTTCTTCTGGTGTATATTCTTTACCAGCTACTTTTACTTTTTGATCTGTTCCCATTAATCTTTTAATTGATGAAACAGTATCTTTGTTAGTAACAACTTGTCTTTTAGCTGCTCCACCAACAATAATTTCACCATTTTTAAAAGCCACTACCGATGGTGTAGTTCGTTCACCTTCAGCGTTAGCTATAACTTTAGCTTCTCCTCCTTCATAAATGCAGACACAACTATTAGTTGTACCTAAATCAATACCTATAATTTTACTCATATATAATCATCCTTTCTTTTATTCACTTACTCTAACCATCGCTGGTCTTATAACTTTATCTTTTAATAAATAACCTTTTTGCATAACTTCAATAACCATACCTGGTTCTAAATCAGTTCTTTTTTCAGTTAATACTGCTTGATGATAAGTTGGGTCAAATGGTTTATTAGTGCCATCGATAGCAATAACTTCAAATTTTTCTAAAACATCTTTCAAATGACAATAAATCATTTTAAAACCAGATAGAAATTTAGAAACTTCATCATCTAAATTATCATCATCCATATTTATAGCGCGTTCGAAATTATCTAAAGTTGGCAAAATTTCTTTAACTAAATCTTCGTTAGAATATTTTAACATTTTAGATAGCTCTTCATCTTTACGTTTACGATAATTAATCAAATCTGCATCTTTCATTAAAATTTTCTGCTCTAAAGTTTTAATTGTTGTTTCTAATTCTTTAACTTTTTTACTACTTTTATCCTTTTTAGATTTCTTTTTTAAATTATCTTCGCCATTTTGATTTTGATCAGTTTCACACTTACATGAACTTTCGTCACACTCGCATTTTTCAACTTGCTTTTCACTATTTTGTTTACATTCACAATTCTCATCGCAAGTGCATTCATCTTCACAAGTGCATTTTTCACCTTCTTTGCAATGGCACTCTTGTTTAATTTCTTTTTTAAGTTCTTTTTCTTCTTTTGTCTTTTCCACCATATCACCTTTCTATATTATTTTTAATATAATCCAATAGAGCCATAACTCGACCATAATCCATTCGTTTAGGACCAACTAAAGCGATAGTTCCTTCTTCTCCATTAATATTATATTTAGTTTTAATGACTGTTACATTTTCATCAAATTCATTTTCACTGCCTATATATATATTTATACCACTTTCTTCTTCTTTGATGCTGCTAATCAAATCTTGATCTTCGAATTTACTAACTATTTCTCTTATTTTATTAGTATCATCAAACTCTGGTTGCATTAAAATGTTTTTAGTTCCAGCCATTTTAACATTGGGATTGTGTGAAAAATCATTAAATACATTGTAAAACGCATTATAAAGCACTTCATGTTGCTTAACAAATTTAGGTATAATTGGTTTTACTTCAAATTCTAATTTTCGGCTAACTTCATCAATCGGTGTTCCAATAATCAATTGATTAATCAAATCAACCGTTTGTTTAATTTCACTTAAAGATACATTACCATTAATAACTAAATTACGATGTTCAACATGACCTTTATCGGTAATTACAATAGCAATTAAACTATTTTCACCAATCGGAACAACTTCTACTTTAGAAACTTTATTTTCATTAGATGCTTTTCCTAAAACAATTGAAGTATAATTAGTAAGTTCGGAAATTATTTCCATACTTTTAATAATTGTATCATTTAACATTAACGAATTATTGCGAAATATGGTTTGTAGTTTAAGCATATCATCACCGGTGATCTCTTTCGGTTCCATAATATTGTCAACATAATAACGATAACCTTTTTCACTAGGAATTCGTCCTGATGAAGTATGCATTTTTTCAATTAAACCATTTTCCTCTAAATAACTCATTTCATTTCTAATAGTTGCACTAGAACAATCCATAATTTCTGATAAAGCTTTCGAACTAACTGGACGAGCCGTTTTAATATAATCTTCAATAATCAATTTCAACAATTTTTCTTGTCTTTCGCTCATCATATTATACCTCCATCTGAATATTGGAAATGATTAACAATCAATACACCAACAACAATAATTAGCAATCATCAGTTATGAATGCTAAAACCATTATAACATTATATGTTAGCATTGTCAATATATGAGTGCCAAAAAATATTTTTTTTCAAAATAAGTAGGAAAATGAATAACTTTTATCGAATGATATAAGTAAGGGGGTGATAAAATTTATAGTCTTTTAGAATTTTATCCGGCTATCTATGACAGTGTATTTAAAAAGGTATTATTAAATGATAATAATCTTGATTATTTAAAATCTTTAATTAGCTTAATTACTAAAATAAATTATAACGATTTAAATAATTTAACTGTTATCAATAGTGAACTTCTTGTTGATAAGAAAAAACACAAAAGTTCTAGAGTTGATATTTTATTAAAGTATGATGAAAATTTTATTATTATTGAAATGAATAAAAACTTTTATCATGGTCTTATTAATAAAAGTTATCACTACTTATATAAAGTTGGTATTTCTTTATATAAAAAAAGACAAAACTATACTAAAGATAAAAAATTGATTTTAATTAATTTTGATAATTATGATTATTTTAAAAACAATAAATTAATTTATAAAAGTCAAATGAAAAATCAAAATTATCAAATAGATAACAGAAATTTAGAAATATATCATATTAATTTAAAATATTTAGAAAAATACTGTTATAATAAAAATATAAAAGATTTAACAACATTAGAAAGATACTTATTAATATTAATTGTCATAGATAGTAAAAAAAGAAAAAAAATTGTAGGAAGGAATGATATTTTGAAAAAAGTAAACGAAAACATTGAAGATTTTAATGAAGAAGAATTTAGAAATATCTTTGATGATATTGATGAAAGATTTTATGATCGTTATCAACAAGAAGTTAAATATAACGAAGGTAAAAAAGAAGCTTATTCTAAAACAGCCATTAACTTATATAAAAATAAAATACCAATTGATATTATTACTGCTTCTACTGGTATTACCAAACAAGAACTAATGAAATTAATTAATTAAAAAACTAATGACAAAACTTCATTAGTTTTTTAATTTTTTTAATTTTTTTTCACATACTAAATAAGAGGTTGATACTATGATATTGTACATTCTAATTTTTTTATCAAAAGTTATTGAAAACACCCTATCTACTTTAAGATTAATTATTGTTGCTAATGGTAAAAAATTATTAGGCGCGATTTTAAACTTTATCATTGCTTTAGTTTGGATTTTTGTAACAGGGGCTGTTATTGTTAATATAACGGAAGACCCTTTCAAAGTTATCTTTTTCGCCTTAGGATCATTTATAGGATCGTATGTAGGAAGCATCATTGAAGAAAAAGTTGCTTTAGGAAATAATATGTTATTTACTGTAGTAGCTAAAGAAGTTGCTTCAAAAATAGTAAATACTTTAAAAAACAATGGTCATATTGTTACTGTTTTAACTGGTGAAAAAACAGATAATAAAATCATTCTAATGATTGTTATAAAAAGAAAAAAACGTCATAATGTTGTCAAATTAATTAGAGAACTTGATAAAAATTCTATTATCATTTCAGAAAACGTTTGGAATTTAGAAAGCAAAAACTCAGGTAAAATATAAACCTGAATTTTATAATTTATTCATAATTCCAAATATTTAATTTTCCTTTAGCTGGAATGGGTTTATCTAAAACCTCAATATCCGTTAATATCCAAGCATATCTATTAGTAGCGTATTCACCGCAAAGATATTCTGTTTTATTTTGTTTGATCTTATTAATAAAATCTTCATCCATTAAAATACAATCAACCAAATAACATTTAGCTATGATATACCCATAATTAAAATTTTTATTTTTCAATAAATTAACTAATTGTTTCGTTTTTTCATCTTTAGAAATCTTACTTTTACTAGCATGAATATATAAACAACCACGATATTTAGTCTTCCAACTTCTTGTTTCTATTAATTTCACTTTTTCTTTTATTAATGAAGCGTAAGGTTCTTTAATGCTTAATACTTTCATACAAACTCCTTAATTAAATACGGTTTATCAGTTATTACTCCAACATTATATTTAATAACTTTCTTTTTAATCCTTTTAAAAGTTTTTTCATCATTAATTGTCCAAACATAATTACGTTTAAAACGAAAAACAATTTTATTTAAATGACGATAATTAATTGAATTAAAATTAAAATCATTATAAAACTTATCAACATTTAATTTAATCCCTATTAAAAGTCCAATTTTATAATTATAATTTTTCTTTAAATATTTACATAACTTATAATTAAAACTACACAACAGGATATTGCGATTAGGATATTTTTTTAAAACACTATCTAACACTTCTCCTAATTTAAGAAAATCATTACTTTCTTCTTTAATTTCAATCAACAATTTTTTACCATTCGTTACATTTTTCAAAACATCTTCTAAAGTAGCTATTTTAGAAGGCTTTTCTTTAGTACCAAAATTATATTTTTTTATCTCTTGTAAAGTCATTTCATGAACAATTCCTACACCATCGCTTACTTCGTTAATTAAATAGTCATGAATAACAACTAACTTATTATCTTTAGTCAGTCTAATATCAAATTCAACACCATCAACATATTCTTTATTAATACTAGCTAAAATTGCTTCTAAGGTATTTTCACTATAATCATGATTATTATTCCCACGATGCGCAATAATTTCCATTTATGACACCTCAGTAAAAATATATTCACAAAGCTCATCATTAATACTTTCAATACTTCTAATTTTACCATCTTTAACACATTCAATTGTTTTAAATTGATATAATTTAGCAATCTCTTTATAAGTTAAATAAGCTTGTTTTAAATATTCTTCATTACTTTCATGTTCATCAATATTAACTCTATTTTCTTTTAATATTTTAGCATATTCAACTGGCATATCTAAAAATATTTTCAAATCGGGAATTGGTAACTCCAACAAATTAAATTCTAATTCATCTAAAAAATGATACATTTTTTCTCTTTCTGTTTTATTTAAAAATTTACCAGCTTGATGTGCCATATTAGAATAAACATAACGATCTAAAATAACATTAATTCCTTTATTTAATAAATTTAAAATATCTTGATAATTATATCTACGATCAGCTGCATAATAAAGACTAGCCACATAAGGATCAACTAAAGTAGCTCCTTCTTTAAACCACCCCTCACATATTTCTTTTTTTCCTAAATAAGGTCCACCAATTATTTTACCTGTTGGTGAAGCGTAATTAGGATAAGAAAAATATTTAGTTTCAATTTGTTTTTCGTTAAGTTTTTTTAACAATAGTTTTGTTTGTGTTTCTTTACCAGAACAATCAGTTCCTTCAATAACAATCAATTTACCTTTCATTAAATCGCCTCACATATTTTAAATGTTTATATTTTATCCCATTTTCAGAAACTTCACCTAATTTTTCGACATCAAATTCGCTACGATCAAATTCTGGAAAAAAGACATCAGCAACTGCTTGCTTTTCAATTTCAGTTAAAAGCATAATTTGAGCTTCATCAATAAACTGATTATAAACTTTAGATCCACCAATTATATATAATTCATCAGTATTAATATTATTTAAAAGTTCATCTTTACTATGAAAAACCATTACTTCAGATCCCAAATCAATATCTTTAGTTGTTAATACTACATTGTCTCTTTGTGGTAAAGGCTTATTTAAAGAAACAAACGTATTATATCCCATCACGACCGTTTTTCCTAAAGTTTGATTTTTAAAAAACTTTAAATCACTAGGAAGATGCCAAAGTAATTGATTATCTCGACCTAATTCATTATTTTTACCTATAGCTGCTATTAAAACTATTTTCTTCATTTAGCAATCGGCATTTTAATAAATGGTAATGATGAGTAATTTAGAACTTTTATATCTTTATTATCTTCACTATTATCAAAAGCAAAGAAATCATCTTTATCAGCTAAAGCTAAAATTGGTTTTTCTTTTGTTAATAAGAATTTTAAAATGTTCATATCTTCAGTTACATCTTCTTTATCAATATTATCTTCGTTCGAATTCAATTTATGATTTAAAAAATTATACATAATTTCAATTTCGCTTAAAGAATGATCTTTAATAAATTTTTCCCAATGAAGCATTTTATCATAACGTTTTAGTTGTAATTTAATACCTTCTAACTGATTTTTATAAATATGCGCATCCATAATACTCCAATTTAAATTACCTACTTCTAAATTAGATACTTTAGCAAATAAAGAAAGCAATATAGCATACTGACTAACATTAAATGGTAAACCTAGTGGAATATCACAACTACGTTGATGAACAAAAACATTAAGTTTTCCATTTTTTACTTTCCATTCACTACTCCAAACACAAGATGGTAACACAGCTGTTTTTAAATATTCATCTTGCCATAAACTAATAACCATTCTTCGATCATTAGGATTATTTTTCAACTGTTCTAAAACATATTGTGGTCTTTTAAACTTCGCATTTATCCATCCATATGCAGTTCCTATTGTACCAGCATATTCTTTACCAAAGTATTTTTCGATTTTTTTCTTTACTAGTTTACCATTTTCATCAGGTACCATTTGAACAGCGCGCCAATAACCATCAGCGCCAATTTCCCATTCATTCCAAATTGGATTATTACGTTCTTTTAGCCAATTAACATCATTAGATTGGGCTTGATATATCCATAACATTTCTGATAAAGCATTTTTAATATTAACTTTTTTTGTTTCTAAAATAGGAAAAGCTTCACCAACATTTAATTTAAAATAAATTCCTTCGTCACTAATAGTATCAATACCTGTTCGATTAGGTTTTTCTTCTCCTTCATTAATAACTTGTTTCAATAATTCACAGTAAATTTTATCCCATTCACTTATCGCTATCGTATCTTTATTAATTTTATATTTTTTTCCATCTATTAACATTACAACTCACTCCTTAATATTATTATTTTTATCAAAATCAATATTCAAAAATTTACGACTAGCTAAATAATCACACATATGAACAAATTTCTGGTATTTGTTTTTAGGAATCGGTAAAACAACGTCACTATAATCGCTTTTATTCCAAGGTCCCATATGACTTTCAATTACATTAGTAATAAATAAAATTTCATTATCAGTTAAAGTTAAATCTTTTTTATGTTCTTTAATAAAATTGGCTATTAAAATAGGATGATCAAAACAAGTATAATTACTTTTTCTAACTCCTGATTTTAAACCATCATGTAAAATTAAAGATAAAATCATTAAATCTTTTTCTTCACTTTTAAATGGTTCACCAATTATAGGATTATTTAAAAGTTCATACGCTATTTTAACCGCTACTTTAGTATGTCTAACTAATCCTCCCATTCCTAAAGCAAAAGCTGGATGATATTTTCCAGTTGATGAAGCAGGTACTTCAAAAAAATAATCAGGTAAAAGCTTAATTAATATCAAAGCATTCTCGCGATATTTACTATTTTTAATATAATTTATTTCTTGTTTAAAATAACTTCCTTTATCCATCTTACCACCTAACATTATTGTATCAAATCCTTAATTAAATGTCTATTTTTTAAATTAAATAGCATTTTAAAAGCAATCTTTTTCACTATTCAAATAGTAACATATGTTCTTGTTTAAGTCAATCTTTTTTCTGTTTTATTTTAATTTTTTGTTTTACAAAAGTTTTTCATTTCTTTTCAAAAACTCTCTTCATTTTTTCTAAATCTTTTTTGTATAAAAAAATTATTGAACTTAATCAATAATTTTACTTATTAGGATCAACCAATATCTTAATTGCATCATCTTTACCTGATGTTAAACGTTCATAAGAGGCTTGGACATCTTCTAAACCAACTACATCATCGACAAATTTCAAAACATCAATTTGTTTTTTACTCATTAATTCCAAACATGTTTTAAATTCATTATAAGTATAAGCAATTGCTCCTTGAAGTGTTAATTCATGCATAACTGCTACTATTGACGCCATATTAATATTTTCCATTGATACTCCGACTAAAACAACAGTACCACCAGGTTTAACAACACTAATGGCTGTATTAACAGCAGCACTATTGCCACAACATTCAATAACAATATCAAAATTTTTATCTAATAATAACCCCATCGTTTTTTCATCTTTAACATCAAACCATTCATCAGCCACTTTTAATTTTAAAGCTTTTTCACCACGTGAAGCATTAGTTTCACTAACAGCTACATAACTTGCTCCTTGCATTTTGGCAAACATAGCAGAAACTAAACCAATAATTCCACCACCAACAATTAAAACACGATTACCAACTTTAACATTAGCTAAATGAATTGCATGTAAACCAACAGCTGTTGGTTCAACCATAGCCACTTCTTCATCAGTTACATTTTCAGGAACTTTAATTACCATATCTGGTCTAATTGCCATTTTAGGCGCTAATGCACCAGAATTAGTTAAAGATAACCCTGTAGCTTGATTCCAAGTTTCACTACAATATTGAATATTACCACTTAAACAAGCTTCGCATTTATTACAAGGAGAAATCGGTAAAGCTGTTATGCGATCTCCTACTTTCAAATCATCTCTACTACCAGGATCAGTAACAACACCACAATACTCATGTCCCATAACCAATCCTTTAGGTTCTCCTAAAACCCAATAATGAATATCTGATCCACATATTCCAGTTTTCTTAACATCAATTATTACCTCACCATTTTCTGATTTTGGTTCAGCAATATCTTTAAGTTCAAATTGTTTTACATCTTTTATAGCAACACACTTCATAAAACACCATCCTTTACTATCTTTATTATAACATTATTTAATCCAAAACTAAACAATATATACATTTCTTTACACTATTTATCTATTAAAAACTAATCAATAAAATTAATTAAAATATCATTAGATAAATATAGATAATCTTTATTAATAAAATAATAATTATTTTTCTTTATTAATTTTTTATCAATAAGTAATTTTTTTATATCAAAAACTTCTTCAATATTTCTTTTATATTTATCAAAAAATATTTTTCTATTAACTCCATTTATTTTTCTTAAACCTAAAATAAGTTCATTTTCCATTGTTTCTTTTAAAGATAGTTTGTGACTTTCAAAAACATAATCACCTTTTAAATATTTATTTAAATTTCTTGTATTATCATATCTAATATTATTTATATAGCCACTAGCTCCTAAGCCAAAACCATAATAATGTTCATTATTCCAATAAGTTAAATTATGTTTTGATTTATAATTTTTTTTACTATAGTTGCTTATTTCATAATGTTCAAAACCACTATCTAATAATTTTTTATTAATCAATTGATACATTTTATAATCTAAATCTTCATCAATTGATTTAATTTTATCAATATAAAATTTAGTATGTGGTTCAATAATTAAAGAATAAGTTGAAATATGATTAACATCTAATTTTAAAAACAAATTTATATCTTTTTCTAATTGTTTTAAAGTCTGATTTTCAAAACCATACATTAAATCTAAATTAATATTATTAAAATATTTTTTAATCAAGTTAATTTTATTTAAAACTATATTATAACTATTTTCCCGATTAATAAATTTTTGATGAGTTTTATTAAATGTTTGAATACCAATACTAATTCGATTCACACCATTTTTTGATAATAATTTTAATTTATCTAAAGTTATATCTTCAATATTACATTCAAAAGTAAATTCTAAATCAGGACTTTTTTTAAATAACTTAATAATCAAAAATAAATTTTTCAACTCTTCTAAATTTAAACAACTAGGTGTTCCACCACCGATATAAATTGTTTTTATTAATTCACCTTTATAGTTAGTTATAACTTCTTTTTTTAAAGCTTCTAAATATTTATCTATCCAATTAGTTTGATAATACATTTTACAAAAATCACAATAATGGCAAATATTTTTACAAAAAGGAATATGAATATATACAGATTTAGATATGTTTTCCATTTTTATTTTCCACTAAATCTTTCATTCTATTTGTAATATCTTCACTAACTAAATTCGGATCTTCTTTTTGGATACGTGTTTCATATTCTTGTTGAAGACTTTCTAATTTTTTATTAAGTTCCAAAAGATCTCTTTTTTTTAATGGTATAGGACTATCTATTATTTCATATATTTTATCTAAATCTTCTTCGTTTATAGTATTATTAATATATTTTTCTTTATAAGTATCTCTATAAACTTTATATGAAAAATTAGGATCTTGTATTTCTTCAATAAATGGAACGGTCATTCGAAATTTAATTCGTCCTTGTTTTATTTGAATACTCAACTTATCACTTCCTTTACTCTTCATCCATTTTCAATACAGCTAAAAAAGCTTCTTCTGGTATTTCAACACTACCAACCATTTTCATACGTTTTTTTCCTTCTTTTTGTTTCTCTAATAGTTTTCGTTTTCTAGAAACATCTCCACCATAACATTTAGCTAAAACGTTTTTCCTAACTGCTTTAATATCAGCTCTAGCAATTGCTTTACTACCTATACTAGCTTGAATTGGAACTTCAAATTGTTGTCTTGGAATTAGTTTTTTTAAATTTTCAACAATTGCTTTACCACGTTTATATGCAAAATCTTTATGAACAATAATACTTAAAGCATCAACTATTTCACCATTAATTAAAATATCCATTTTAACTAATTTACTTTCTTTATAACCAATAAGTTCATAATCAAAAGAAGCATAACCTTTACTAACACTTTTTAGTTTATCAAAAAAATCATAGACAATTTCTGAAAGTGGTATTTCATAATGAATATTAACACGTGTTTGATCTATATATTCTAAAGAAATATAATTACCTCTTTTATCTTGACATAACTCCATAATTGGACCAATATAATCACTTGGAACAAAAATATTAGTTCTAATATACGGTTCTTTAATTACTTTTATTTTACCACGATCTGGCATTTTAGCTGGACTATCAATTTTGATTATTTCGCCATCAGTAAGTTCGATTTCATAAATAACAGAAGGACTAGTAGCAATTAGTTCAATATTGTATTCACGTTCAATTCTTTCTTCAATAATTTCCATGTGTAATAAACCTAAAAAACCAGTTCTAAAACCAAAACCTAAAGCTTTAGAAGTTTCAGGAATGAATTCTAAAGAAGCATCATTTAGTTTTAGTTTTTCTAAAGCTTCTCTTAAATCTTTATATTTAGATGATTGAATTGGATAAAGTCCACAAAAAACCATTGGTTTCATTGGTTTATATCCTGGTAAAGATTCGGCAGCCGGATCGTCTTTTAAAGTAATTGTATCACCAACTTTAACATCATCAATATTTTTTATACTGGCACATACATAACCTACTTCACCACTAACTAAACTTTTCTTTTTTACTTCATGCGGAGTATGAACACCTAGTTCAACTACTTCATAATCACTATTGGTAGCCATCATTTTAATTTTATCACCAACATTTAATTTACCATTTACTATTCTAATTAAAGCAACAATTCCTTTATACGGATCATAATAACTATCAAAAATTAAGGCTTGTAATTTATCACTATTACTTTGGGGAGCTTTAACTTTTTCAATAACAGTTTCAACAAGTTTTTTAATACCAATTCCTTCTTTAGCACTAGTTAAAATTATTTCATCTTCTTTAAAGCCTAAATTATCCATAAGTTCTTGTTTTACTTTTGAAGGATTAGCATTAGGTAAATCTATTTTATTAATAACAGGAATTATTGTCAAATCATTTTCTAAAGCTAAATAAAGATTGGCTAATGTTTGAGCTTCAATTCCTTGGGCTGCATCAACTACTAAAATAGCCCCCTCACAAGCTGCTAGACTACGACTAACTTCATATGTAAAATCAACATGACCTGGTGTATCAATTAAGTGTAAAATATAATCTTCGTTTTTATAATTATATTTTAATTGTACAGCATTTAATTTAATTGTAATTCCACGTTCTCGTTCTAAGTCCATATTATCTAAAAGTTGAGCTTGCATTTCTCTAGAACTAATTGCGTTAGTAAGTTCTAAAATACGATCAGCTAACGTACTTTTACCATGATCAATATGGGCAATTATTGAAAAGTTACGAATATTTTTTTGTTGCATTTAAATCACCTAAAACTATTATATCATTTAGTTTTTAAGAAGTAAAATTAAATTTTTAATACAGTAGTTTGTTATTTATAAAATAATAATTCCACAAAAAAAGTTAAACTTTTTCAAATTTAACTTCTTATTTGCTCTTTATCAAAGCTAACAATATTTCCATTAGCGTCAATTGTATATTCGTATCTAATTTGGTCAAATGAAAATTCAATTTCGTATTCTAGTAAACCATTATTATAATCTTGTTCGATAATAACATTATTTACGCTTTCACTAGGTACTTTAGCATCTTCTAAAGCAATTGTTTTTGCTTCTTCACTAGTAATTGTATTAGTAGTATTCGTATCAGTTTGATTAGTATTGGTTGTTTGATTATTGTTATTTTGATTGTTATTACTTTGATTATTTGTATTATTTTGACCTTCTTGATCATAATTAACAATTTCATTAGTTAATAAATTAACAGCATAATCATATTTGACATTTTCAAAATAAAATTCCATTTCATAAATTAATTTAAAATCATCAATTTCAGTTCCATCATTAATAATATCAATATCTTTTTCTAAAGCATTAACATCTTCTAAAATAATTTCTTTAGCTTTGTCTTTCTTATATGAAACAAAGAAAAAGCCACCTACTACTAACAACAAAATAATTACTAACACGATAATCAAAACTTTAATTTTCATCTTCATCATCCTTTCTACTTATACTTATACCGTCACCAATATTAATAAATTTGGTTTTAAATTCGATATTATTTTCTAAAAATTGAATATATTTTTCAATTTTTAAAACTAAATTACGTAAATTACGACTTAAATCAGTCTTATCACTATTAACTAAACCATGAAAATTTAAGTTGTCTGATACTATTATACCATGTTTATTTAAATTATGTTTAAATTTTTCAAAAAATTTTATATATTGTGCTTTAGCAGCATCAATAAAAACTAAATCAAATTTACTAGTTATATCAATTTCTAAAGCATCAGCTAAAATAACATCAATTTGTTTTTCTAAGCCAAATTCTTTTACATTAACAATAGCTTCATTATATCTATTTTGATCACGTTCAATTGTTACTATTTTTATCTCAGGATCAATGAAAGCCATTTTAATAGCTGAATAACCAATTGCTGTACCTATTTCTAAAATCGTTTTTACTTTATTTTCTTTAATAAAGTTTATTAAATAATTAATGCCATCTTTACTCATAATTGGAATATTATTTTTTATAGCTGTTTGTTCTAATTTATCTAACATGTTAAATACTTCTCAATATTAGCTTGATGTTCTTCATAAGTTTCAGCATAATAAGTTTCAGTTGCTTCTTCATCACAAACGTTAGCCATAAAATAATAATAATTACTACTAGCTGGTTTTAATGCAGCTTCGATACTAGCTTCGCCAGGCATATTTCCTGGACCAGCTGGAAAACCATTATATAAATAAGTGTTATATGGTGAGTCTATTTGCATATCGTCATAAGTATAAGTTAATTTCCACTCTCCAGTTGCATAACCTAAAGTGGCACAGCTTTGAAGTGGCATATCACTATTTAAACGATTGTAAAAAACGCTAGCAATCATTTGACGATCTTCATCTAAAATTGCTTCATGTTCAATTATACTAGCCATTGTTAAAATTTGATGAACAGTATAATTACTATTATTAATTTCTGTTTGATACTTATTTAAAATAACTTCCATTTGATCTAACATTTTATAAGCTATTTCATTAGGATTAACATCTTTACTTTCAAAATAATAAGTTGCTGGAAAGAAATAGCCTTCTAAGTAATAACGAATATTAGAATTCTTAACTTCTTCTGTAATAAACCAATATTTACTAATCAATTCATCAATAAACTGTTCGTTTTGCCAAGCATTTATTATTTCATCAGTACTATTATTAGTAACACTTGCTGTATACTCAACTATTTGTTCAAAATGCCAGCCTTCAGGAATTGTAAAAATAACCGTACCTGCTCCATATTCGCTTCCCTCACTTAATGTATCAACAATCTCTTTTACACTCATATTAGTATTTAAAGTATAAATTCCAATATTAAGTTCACCAGGATCATGGAATTTAACATATATTTTATAAAACAATTCTGATTTTATTAGTCCGGCTTCTTTTAAAACAGGTGCGATAGACATATACGTATCACCTTGTTCAATTGTAAAAGACACATTTTGATCTTCTTTACTAACAGCTTTTAAATTATTTTGATAAATCAAAAATAAACTAATTAAAATAATCAACAATAAAACTAAAACAATTGTTAATGTGTTTCTTGTTTTATGACGTTTATAAATAACACCAAGATTGTGTCTAAATATTTGCCATTTGCTCTTTTTATTCATACCTCAAAAACGAGCCATTATTGCTCGTTATCGTCTCCTCCTATTACTTCATTTTGAATCTGTTCCAAAATAGTTTCAATTATTTTCCATTCTTTTTCGGTTTCAATTGGTTGTAAAATTGGTTCTTCATCATTAGGATCATAAATTGAAGCATAAACACGCGTATTACCTGCATCATCTTTAGTATAATCAGTATAAACCATATAGTTTTTTTTCGTTTCATCAGATTCAAAAGTAAATAATACTTCACATTCTACTTCTTTTCCTTCATCATTTTTTACTTTAAACGTTATTCTTTCATCACTCATTTTCTTTTTCCTTTCTATCTAAATACGTTTGTAAAATTATATTAGCTGCTAAACTATCAATTTTTTGTTTTCTTTTTTTTCTTGATATATTAGCTTCTAACATATAATTAGTAGCTTCTTTAGTTGTTAATCTTTCATCTAACATTACTACTTCGATATTCAATTTGTTTTGAAGTTTTTCTTTAAATTCAAGAGCCCTTTGTCCACGTTCACCAACGGAATTATTCATGTTTTTTGGAAAACCCAAAATAATTTTTTTTATATTCAACTCTTTAATAATTTGTTTCAATTCATTAAATAATAATTTTTCGTCACCTTGATAAAAAATTGTTTTATAAGTTGAAGCAATTAGACCTGTTTCATCACTAACAGCCACTCCTAAAGTTTTAGTTCCTAAATCTAATCCTAGATAACGCATTATTTATTAATAAAATCCTTAACTAAAATCTCTAAAATTTTATCACGCTCAAATTTAATTAAACGATTTCTTGCTTCTTTATGGTTAGAAATATATCCTGGATCTCCACTCATTAAATAACCAACTAATTGATTGATTGGATTATAACCACGTTCTTTTAAAATTTCCACCACTTCTTTAAGCGTTTCTTTAATCAAAGCATCTTCGAACTTTTGGGTATTATAAACTTTGGTTTCGCTCATGATTTCACCTTCCTATGAATACACTTTTATTTTATCATTTATTACACTTTTTGACAATGTTTTTTACTTATTAAACGATATTGATTGACAAAATAATCATCCGTCATTCCCGCTATATAGTCAATTACTTTACGTTTATCAGTATTGTTTTTTAAATATGAAGAATCCATTTCTTTTAAAAACGAATCATAAATACTACTTTGTTTACTACCTTTTAAGTCATCTAAATAATACTCAAATAAAGTTTCAAACATTTTTTCATATTCTTTTAAGTCTTCTTTAGTATTAGCTTTAAAATAAATATTTTCATAATTGAATTTTTTTAACTCTACAACAGCTTCAAATACTTCATCAGATAATTTTAAATAAGGTTTATCATAACTATTTTTAATAATATCTAAAATGATCGTATTAATTACTTCTTTATTAGTTTTTCCTAAAACTTTAACTATTTTTAAAGGTAAATCGGTTATTTTAATTACATTTAACCTTATCGCATCTTCGATATCACGTCCTAAATACCCAATAACATCACTAATTCTTACAACACAACCTTCTAAAGTCATTGGTATTAATTTTTTAGTATAATTAACATCGTTAAAACAATTTTGATAATCATTTAAAAAATCTTCAACCGTCTTTTTTTTAGGATAATATTCATTTTGAACAAATTCTCCATTATGACATAAAATACCGTCTAATACTTGAATTGTTAAATTATTTCCTAATCCTTGATGATCAACTTCCATCATCGTTCTTACACTTTGAGCATTATGCCTAAAACATCCTTCGTTATATTTTAAGCTTAAATTATTTAAAATACTTTCACCAGGGTGACCAAATGGTACATGTCCAATATCATGTCCTAGCGCGATAGCTTCAATTAAATCTTCATTTAAATTTAAAGCTCGTCCAATTGTTCTAGCAATTTTACTAACCATTTGAACATGGATAATTCTTTTACTAATATGATCGTTTTCGATATTACTAAATACTTGAGTTTTATCGATATATCTAGAATATGATAACGAGTAAATAATTCGATCTATATCCCGAAAATAATTTGATCTAATATCTTCACCCACTAAGGGCTTTAATCTAATAGCATCTTCGTCTTTACAAGCATATTTACTTAAAAATTTTTCATTTTTAAGCATATTTTGTTTGATATTCATTCAATACCTCCATATCAAAAATAGTAGCTTATATCAACTATTCTAAAATTGCTTTTATTCGTCTAACTCCTGAAGAACTAGCTTCTTCTTTTTTAATAATAAATTTACCTAATTCTTTAGTATTCTTAACATGTGGTCCACCACAAATTTCTGTTGAAACATCACCTATTTTATAAACTGTTACAATATCTGCATATTTAGATGCAAACATAGCTTCAGCACCAGTTTTTAAAGCTTCTTCTTTGGTCATTTCTAGTTTTTCAACTTTTAAGCCTTCATTAATCCATTTATTAACTAATTGTTCGGTTTTTCTTTTTTCTTCATCAGTCATTTTTGAATCATGTGAAAAATCAAATCGTAAACGTTCAGGAGTAATATTACTTCCCATTTGATGAACATGACTACCTAAAACTATTTTTAAAGCAGCATTTAATAAATGGGTAGCTGTATGATATTTAATATCCATTTCACTAGTACTAGATAGTCCTCCTTTAAATTTACCTTTAGAACCAGCACGAGATTTTTCTTGATGTTCTTTAAATTTTTGTTTAAAACCTTCTGTATCAACTTTTAAATGATGTTCACTAGCTAATTCTTCAGTTAATTCAATTGGAAAGCCATATGTATCATAAAGTTTAAAAGCTAAAGAAGCATCTATTTTATCGTTTTCTAAATGTTTAATACTCTTATCAAATTCACGTAAACCTTTTTCTAAAGTACGGGCAAATTTTTTCTTTTCAGTCGTTAAAACATTAAATATTTGTTCTTTATTTTTTTCAAGTTCTGGATAATATTTTTTATATTTATCAATAATCATATTAGCTAACTCTATATCAAAATCACTATTGATATCAATATTTATTTTTTTAGCATATCTAATCATTCTTCTAATTAAACGTCTTAAAATGTAACCTTGATCAGTGTTAGAAGGCACTATTTTAGCATCATCACCACTAATTATTACAATTGATCTTATATGATCAGCAATAATACGCATTTCTTTAGGGTAATCTTGATATGACAAATTCGAAACTTCTTCTATTTTTTCAATAATATCTTTCCAAATTGAAGTTTGATAGTTATCATCCATTCCTTCTAAAACTGCTGTTACTCTCTCAACTCCCATACCGGTATCAACGTTCTTATGTGCGAGTGGTTCAAAACTACCATCTTCTTTATGATTGTATTGCATAAAAACATTGTTCCAAATTTCTACCCAACGTTCATCTTTTGGATCAAATTTAGTTGGTGCTGGCTCTTTGCTTGACCAATAAAAAATTTCACTATCTGGTCCACATGGTCCGGTTGGTCCAGGACTCCACCAATTATCTTCTTCACCTAAATAGGCAATACGCTCATTAGGTATTCCTAAACTTTTCCAAATATCAGCTGATTCATTATCAGCTGGAAC
This sequence comes from uncultured Bacilli bacterium, assembly GCA_944368805.1. GTDB lineage: Bacteria > Bacillota_I > Bacilli_A > RF39 > UBA660 > CALVXC01. The sequence goes on along the minus strand of CALVXC010000002.1, from coordinate 13,870 downwards.
TAAATCATTACCTTTAAATACAGATACCGCTAACTTTTCCACAGGAATATGTAAATGTTCAGTTAGAAATTCAAAAGACCAACGAATAGATTCATCTTTAAAATAATCCCCTAATGACCAATTACCTAACATTTCAAAAAAAGTATGGTGGGTTTTATCACCTATTTGGTCTAAATCAGTTAATCGAAAACATTTTTGAAAATTAGTTAATCTTTTTCCTAAAGGATGTTTTTGTCCCATTAAATAGGGAACTAATGGTTGCATACCAGCACTATTAAAAAGACAAGTTGGGTCATTTTCTGGTATGATTGGTGCACTATTAAGTTTTTTATGACCTTTACTTAAGAAAAAATCAATATATAAATCTTTAATGTTCATTTTCTATCACCTCGATTATATGATGAACTTTATTTTTTAATTCATCTAAACTACCATCATTTTTAATAACATAATCATAATCAGTATAATTATCTAAATCAATTTCTGATTGATGTTTTTTTTCTTTTTCGGTTAAATTAGTTTCAACATTAGGGCGTTCTACTTTTATTTTTATTACATTTTCAAACATTGCTTCAGGAATTTCTATTTCACAAACAAAGCGAACATCACTAACAGTTATTATATCAAAAAAATATGAATAAACTTTGATGTCTTCACAAATGCGATTAACAAAAAATAAATCGTCAATTTTTTTTCTAATAACATCTGTTCCTAAATATTGTAATAATTCTCTAGGTTTAGTCTCATCATTACCGTCCCAATTACTAATTTTTTGCGCGTACATTTTTATGTAAGAACCTAAAGCTAAATTAACTCCTTTTTTATTGCGGTTATTATATTCGTCTAAAATCATTTCTGCTACTGTATCTTTGCCATGTCTAGCTTTTCCAGCAATCAAAAATATTTTTGGCTTTTTTTCTTCGACATCCATTTATGTCACCTCACGATCATTAAAATTCAAAAAGTTATATTTTTCATCAAAGAAACTAATAATTGCTTTAGCGCATGCAATAACTGGTGTTGAAATTAACATACCAAGTATTCCCCATAAATAACCAAAAATTAATAAACCTAATATAATGGTAACTGGATGTAGTTTAACTGTTTTACTCATAATAAGTGGTTGTAAGAAATTACCTTCTAAAAATTGTACAACAACAATTACAACTAAAGTTAAGATTCCAATTAAAACTCCTTGCGAAAAACCAACAATTACGGCTGGGGCTCCTCCAATATAAGGTCCAGCATATGGTATTACGTTAGTTAAACCACAAAACAAGCCAAATAATAATGGTGCTTTAAGTCCGACTAAGCCAAAGCCAATAGATGTTACGATAAAGACTAAGAAAGCATCTAATAAAGCTCCAATTACAAATCTACGTAAAGAGGTGTTTACTTCATTAGCTAAATTTCTGGCGTCTTTATGCATTCTTTTAGGTAAAACGGTTATGATTGAATCTGCTGCATTATCAAAGCTTACTAATAGATAGAAGCCGATAATTAAGCCAATTACGATAATACCAATCACTGAGAAAAGTGAGGTTACAAAATTAACAATCAAATCAGGTAATGATGTTGTTAAACTTAAACCAATTTCTTCAATTCTAGAAAAGAAGTTTTCTCTAATAGCCATAGCATCAAAATTTTGAATTTGATCTAGTTTTAAAAATAAGTCAGTAGCCCAATCTTTAATTGTATTAAAAACACTTGGAATTATTTTTACAAAATCATTAATCTGATCAGATAAAACAGGAATAATCGACCAACAAATTATAAAAATAATGGCTAGAAAAATCATATAAACTAAAGTAGCTCCTAAACCTCTTCTAATTCCTTTATGGTTTAACCATTTGACAGCTGGATCAAATAACCAGGCTATAAATAAACCAATAAAAAGTGGAGAAACTACTTTTAAAATAGTTAGAAGAAAACCAACTATTTTTAATTCTTTAAGCAATACAATAATTCCATAAACTCCTAAAAGTATAACTAAAAAATAGGCTATTTTTAAAATACGTTTTGATAACGAAACAACTTCGTTAACATTTTTGTAATTAATTTTATCATTATTTTTCTTATTAATCATAAGTTTCACCTTCTTATTAATTATATCATTTCTTATTATATATTGTAAACTAAAATCAGAATTAATTACCATTTTAAGTAAAGAAAACGTATTAAATAAAGCGTTTTTTTTAGTATTATTTCCAATTTTAATGATGTCTAAATTTTATTACCAAAAAAGAAGAGTTTTACTCTTCCATTTCTAAAAAGTATTTTTGATTATTTTTTATTCGCTCATCATCAGGATTCATTTCTAAAGCTTTTTTACCATAATAAATAGCTTTTTGTTTATCATTTAAATGATAATAGCAAATAGATAGTATATCAAAAATAGTACTATCAAAACTAAATGGCTCGTTGATATAAGTTTTACTACGTTCTTTAATTGTTAAAGCTTGTTCTAATAATTTTATAGCTTTTTCATAATTTTCAAAATAGTATTCTAAAGATCCATATTCAACAAAAGATTCGCGTAGATAAGGAGCTTCTAAAACAGCTTTATCCAACCATTTTCTAGCCTCATCATATTTCCCTAGGGCAAAATATGCGCGTGAAATAAATCGCATTGATGCACATCTCTCATCTTTCCAAACAGATGATGGTAAATTTATATGATGAGTCAAGGCTTCAATACAATCTTCCCATCTTCGATAATACATATATTCCCTACCTAAATAATGCCATACTCGATCGTTATCAGGCATTTCTTTAACAGCCATTTCTAATAGTGGTAAATATTGACCACGTGATTTTGTAACATCTGGATAATGATTTAAATTAATAGTATCACAAATTGAAGTATTTTTGTTTTCACCAGTAAATTCTAATACTTCATGAATAGGATAAACCCATTTAAAATTTTTCTTAGTATGAATTTTTTCAATATATAAACTTACTCCAGGGTTACCATATTGGTCAAAATTACAATTTAAATTATATCGCATACTATCATTATCTGGCTTCCAATTTTTTTCTATTTCTTGACGCCAGCCTTTATCAAATACTTCATCTAAATCAGTACAAACACAAATATCATAATCTTCAGGTACTAACGCTAGCGATTTATTTCGAGCCACATCGAAACGCCAAGGATCAATTACTTCTTGATAAACATTAACGTTTCGTTTTTTTAATTTAGATACTGAATCATCATCAGAACCAGTATCTAAAACAAATATATCATCTGCTTCTTGCATTGAATCTACCCAACGATCAATAAATTTTCCTTCGTTTTTACAAATAGCATAAACAGCGATTTTATATTTATTTTTTTCCATATGCTATGGTCCAGTTGGTCCGGTTGGTCCTTGTGGAATAGTAAGATTCAAAACAAAGTTAGGTGCTGTTCCTGTTATATCTGCTGCTGCTGATGTTCCAGGTGCACCAGTATTTACTGTACCAATAGTTAAAATTGGTGTAGCACCTGTTGGCCCTGTTGCTCCTGTATCTCCTGTTGGTCCGGTTGGCCCTGTTGGTCCTGTTGGTCCGGTTGGCCCTGTTGCTCCTGTTGCTCCAGCTGTTCCTGTTGCTCCACTAGCTCCGGTTGGTCCGGTTGGTCCGGTTGGCCCAGTTGGCCCTGTTGCTCCTGTTGCTCCAGCTGTTCCTGTTGCTCCACTAGCTCCAGTAGCGCCTGTTGGTCCGGTGTAGTCTGAAACAAAAACCAATTAAGCTATTAAAAAAAATTAATGCTTTATTTTTGTCTTTATTTTTTGCTTTGTATTCTTTGTATTTTCTTCTATATAATCCAATATTAGTAAATATTCATCTTGAAATTTAAACTTTATTTCAACTTCTTTATTAGGATAAATATATATTTTTTCTATAAGTTCTAATAATAATTTTCTATCTAAACTTTCTATGTTTTTATATTTTAAAAAGCGAGTAAAAAAAATGTTATTTGCTTCTATTCCTTTTTTCAGTTCCCTTTCTTGTTCAGCTAAATAATATAATGTTTCTCTTAACTGTTCGATTTTCTTTTCCTTTTCTTCTTTTACTCTATGATATTGTTCTTTTGATATATCACCATTTTTCCAATCATAATAACTTTCATCTAAAATATTTATTTCTTTTGCTATTTGTTGTTCGTTGTTTTTAATAAGTTTATCAATCCTTGAAGATTTATTATTGACTTTTTTATTTTGATTAATTTTCTCAATCACTTCTTGTAAATCGTCAATCAAATTTATTTGTGCTTGAATTGATTTTAAAACTATTTTTTCCAACTGTTCATAGTTTATTGATGTTCTTTCATTACAATACTCTTTTCCAAAAGTTCTATATGTTCTACACACTAAATAAACATTTTTACCTGAATTTGTTCTAGCCATTGACCTTTTACAATTCGCACAACAAACAAGATTTGAAAAAATATGCTTTTCGCCCGATTTAGTAGCTCTTGCATGTTGCTTTTTATTATTGATAGCTAAATTGAACAATTCTTCATCAACAGCCTTTTCATGAGCGTTCACAACTTCTATATATTCTTCTTTTGGTTTGGGTTCTTGTTTATGTCTTTTATGGTCAAAAGAACTACTTTTGCCTTGTACTGAATAACCAATATAATTTTTATCTTCTAAAATTCTTGATACTGTTGTCGGCCACCATAAACCACTATTATTTATAGCATGAGGATTTTTATATTTTAAACCTATTGATTGTTTATATGCTGTTGGATTTAAAATTCCTAACGAATTTAATTTTTTAGCAATATTATTAATTGATAAACCATCAGCATACCACTTAAAGATTTTCTTAATAATTTCACTGGCGTATTCATCTATTATCCATTCTTTAGAATTAGAACTTCTAATAAAACCATATGGTGGAAATCCGCCAGTTGGTTCACCATCTTCTCTTTGTAATTCCTTGATTTCTCTTACCTTTAAAGAAGTCGTTCTAGCATGGGCTTCGGCTTGCTGTAATTCTTCATATACTTCTGCACTAGAAATGGCTCTAGGATTTTTGAATGTATCTACTTCTGGACGAAGTGATATAAATCGGATTTTATGTTCTAAAACAAAAGTATCAAGTTCCTTAATTCCATCAGCTAAATTTCTGGCATATCTTGTTAAATCTTTAAAAACAACACAATTAATACGTTTTGATTTTACATCATTTTGTAAACGTATATAATCTTCTCTATTAAAATCTGTCCCCGTTAAACCATCATCAATGTAAATATCATAAATAACAAAATCTTCAAAATCCCTTAGATATCTGGCAATTCTTTTTATTTGATTTTCAATACTGGCACTTACTGAATTTCCATCTTCTTTTGATAACCTTACATAAATACCAATACGCCATGTCATTTTACCGTCATACAATTTTTTAAAATAATGAACAAATTTAGATAGATTTATAGGTAATTTGTCATGATTAATAATTATTCTCCTTTCCATTAATCACAACCACAAAAATATTATATCATAGTTTGTCATATTCCGAATTAATTTTATTTATAAAGTAATTAGACAAACAATCAGATAATTTTTGATTATGATTTGTAAAGCTAATTTTTACAGGTACGCCATCAACTTTATAACAATATGGATTTTTAAGAAAATGTGATAACAATTCCATTTTTTGTTCTATTGGTAATGTTGAAGAAATATTTAGTTCCGATATTTCTAGTAATTCATCAGGATTTATATTTCTAATATCTATTTCGCTTAACATTTTCAATTCATTTTTTGTCCACAAAAAAACGCCCCCTTTCATAGTTAAACCTATGAAACAAAAAAGGACGTATGACAAAAAAATCAAACAATAAAACAGCTGATAATCATTTACCTTTGTTTTCGGTTACTGCCCCAAAAGGCAAATAAGGAAAAGTGTTTGGGCAATTTCAAAAGTCGCCTGAACGCTTTTTCCTTTTTGTCTTAAAATAGTAAACGGAAAACAACTTGTCTTAATCTTTGGGAAATAAAGGTTTTTAGGTATTTTCAACTGCTCACAACCCCGCTCACTTTAATACTGACCCCCTTTATGTCCTTCATATATTCTCATAACGCCAATAAAACACTACTTCAAAATAGTTAGGTCTCGGCTAATATTACCCGAGACCTAACTCTTTCTACATAGTTTCTACTTACGTATATTTATTGAGTTATGACATATATAGGACTAAGGGGGTGTGAGCGAGGTTGTGAGGTTAGTTGAAAGAGATCGGTTGGTATTATGGGAACTTGAAAGATGGCGGGTAATGTGTGCAAAAGAAATCAAAGTGCTTGGCGGTGTTAACGGTGGAAAACAAGACAAAATAAAAAAAGTCAACAGAACATGGAATATCGCAGGATATTCATCCGAGAATATACCGTGAAAGATGTTGACTTTTTTTGAGTGGGGTTATAGCATTTATAATATTTTATCAATCAAGATTATATTTTTATTTATAATTATTGTTAAACAAATTCATTATTATGATTTGTATAATATTTAAAATTTATGACTACTTAATTTCATAGATAAGAATATATTAACTATTAATAAAATTGATGTTATGTAGTTAATATGCACGAAAGCATTTATTTCTTTATGAAAGTTTATCAAATAAAAAGTCAATATAATAATAAGTACTGTTATGTTAATAATATGAATTTTTCTTTCTTTTCGCAATTCTTTATTATTGGTTAAACCTTTTTTAATACTTAAATAGGTTAAAGCGTATCCAATAATACCATATACAGAAAAAAGAATTAATAAAATCGAAATAAATATTTCATTATCAAAATCAAAGTTTTTATAGGATAATAAAATATATTCAAAAAAAGCTGTTAAAAAGACTAGAATATAATCAAAAGGTTTAATTTTCCACATTCTTGGATATTTAATTGCTGCTAATAAATGGGTTTGTATTATTCTAAAAAACATTGCTAATTGTAAAACGAAGATAGATAGTTCTAAAACACTAAAGTTGTTTATTAGAGATACCAAACACTCACATAAAATAAAAAATAGAGTACCATGCAACAAGGAAACAAGTAATAAAAAAATTGATTTAAAATTTTCTGTTACTTCTTTTTTATTATGGCTTGCTACAGTTCTATTTTTATTCTTTTTTGAGTTCTTTTTTTTCTTCTTGGTAGTAATACTATCACCACCTATATGATTTTCAATTAATCATTCCTGTTAATATAGTTATAACGCCTAATATAATGTGGCTTATACTAACCCCAAGTAAATTTTTGGATTTATTATAATTAAAAAACCAAATTAAGCCAATCATAAAGGTTAAAACAAGAGTCAGAATGTCATTATAAACTATATGTATAAAACTATAAAGTAACGATGTGATAATAGCCGAACTAACTATTTTCAGTTTAAAAAATTCACAATAACATGAAAGAACGCCTCTATAAAGAAACTCTTGAATTGGACATGAAACAAAAACATAGAATACAAAAAATAATACACTTTCATTTGGGGTTATTCTAGAAAACCCTAAAAGATATATTATAATTCCTAGTATTGATAGAACAAATGTTATAGGTAGAACTTTTTTAATTGATAAGAATAACTTGAGATTAGTTATTCCTAAATCCTTATTTTTAAAACCTAATAATATGGATAACAAATATACAATTACCCCACCAATGGTTAAAGCATGAAACTTATATTCAAAACTTATTAAATTAATTAGTATTGATAATGGTATCCCGATGTAAATGGTTATAATTATTATTAAAATTATAATTTTTTTTAAATGATCATTCATCTTCTACCACAACCTTGTTTTTGGAGTTTAAAATATTATAGCGCATTTAAATAGAAATATCAATTTTAATATATGATTAAAGAAAAAATATAAGTATGAAAGCTTATAAAATTATGGATTTTCTTTTTAATATTGGACAAAACAAGCCTAATAATTAAAAAAGTTAAAAATCTGCTTGAAATATTAAGTATTTTTTCATAAAAAAGAAATAGATTATATATCTAGTTATGAAAGAACAAAAAATAGAAAATTGAAATTAAATCATAATATGAAATAATTTGATAAACAAAGGGTTCGTAATGAAATAATTTTATTACAATTCCTTTATTTTTTGTTTATAACGATTAAAAGATAAATTAGGCATTTTTTGTATTCTAATATTTAAAAATGTTTCATTTATTATTAAAAAAGAATTATTGAGTTGCACCTTCAATAATTCTTTTTTTGGTTGTGATTTTAGCTATAGTTATTGGTTTGTGTTACTGAAAACGTTGGTCCGGTTGGCCCTGTTGCTCCACTAGCTCCAGTAGCACCAGTTGGTCCTGTTGGTCCGGTTGGCCCTGTTGCTCCCGTCGCACCACGAGGAATAATAAAATTAAGAACAGCATTTTGATTGGTTCCTGAATTAACAACTGATGCCGATGTGCCCGGTTCACTTGTTGTTGTTGTACCTACTGTTATAGTAGCTGGCCCTGTTGCTCCTGTCGCTCCTGTTGCACCCGTTGCTCCAGTAGACACATATTCTAAAGGTCAAATTTTTTCGTTTTAGTTTTCTGATATTCTTTAATCAAAGCTAAAATATGTTTTTGTTGATCTGCAAACTTAAATTTAATTTCTATTTGATTACCCTCATAAATGTAAATCGTATCAATTAGTTCGAGTAATAAACCTCTTTCTAATTTATCTACTTGCTGATATTTCTTGAAAAATTGAAAATATGGGGTTCCTAATTGTAAATCACCATTAAAAGCATTGATTTCTTCTTTTAATTTTACTAAACTGTTTTTCAATTCTTCTAATTGCTCATCATAAGACTTTCTTAATCTTATATAATCGTCTTTAGTAATATCACCACTTTTCCAATCGGTATATAACCCATCACGAATTAAATTTATTTTATATATCTCTTTTTCTTTTTGTTCAAAAGCCTTGTTCAACCTTTCAAAGACTTTTTTAGTAGATGGTGCATTCTCAATTTCCTTAATCATTATTTCAATATCTTCCACTAGCGCTAATTGAGTATTAATCGCCTTTAAAACCGCCTTTTCTAACCGATCTTCTCTAATGGTATGTTTCGTACAAGCCTTTTTAGAACGTTCTTTATATGTTCTGCAAGAATAATAAACATAATCGCCAGTTGTTGCTCTATGCATGGCTTTACCACAATCAGCACATCTTAAAAGACCACTAAATAAATAAAGTTTGTGCGAATTATTAGCTACTTTGGTATCTCGTTTTAATAATTCTTGGGCTTTATAAAACGTCTCTGATGTAATAATTGGTTCATGAGTTCCGGGAACAATAAACCATTCTTCTTCCGGTACAGGAACATGCTTATGAATTTTATAGCTTTTTATTTTTCCCTTTCCTTGTACCATATCACCGATATACATTTGATTTTTTAATATCATATCAATGGTTCGCATACTCCAATAAGTTGCCTTATGTACATCATTGGGATTACGGTAATTTAAACCAATGGACTTTTTATATTCCGAGGGGTTTAATATACCTAAATCATTTAGTTTTTTAGCTATTCCCATTTTACTTTCGCCTGATAAAAACCATCTGAAAATATCTCTTACAGTATCAGCCGTATTTTCATCAACAATAAGGTGATATTTATTTTCAGGGTCTTTCAAATAACCGTAAGGAGCAAACGCCCCAATAAATAATCCCTCGTCCCGTTTAATATTGAAAATTCCCCGTATTTTTATTGATGTTTGCCTACAAAAATCATCATTCATGATATTTTGCATCGCTGTAGCCAAACTACCAATTTCATCAGGTCTTAAATAACTATCTAAAGCTGGTAATGATAACGAAATAAAACGCACGTCATTTTCAACAAAAAACTGTTCTAAATAAAGACCTGCCTCTGCATAATTTCTTGATAATCTTGAAAGGTCTTTGACAATTACACAATTTACTTTTTTATCTTCAATGTCTTTAAGCATCCTTTGAAAATCAAAACGATCAGAGTCAGTTCCTGTTCTTCCATCGTCAATATAAATATCTATCAGTTTCAAGTCTTCTTCACTGTTTTCAAAATAATGAAGTAAAGCTTGTTTTTGATTTTCGACACTTAAACTAACATCATGTCCATCCTCTTTGGAAAGTCTTATATAAAGAGCAACAAACCATTTACTTTCTTTTTTGGCAGTTGATTTTCTTCTGCCCATAATCCTCCTTTCTTTCTATAATCACTTATAGAATTATTATATCATATTTTTATTTCATGTCAGTAAAATACTTTTTTAACATATCATGTAATATTGTTCCATTTTCCGAATAGGAAAGTTTAACATATACATCATTACATTGAAAAGCATATGGATTTTTGACCTGCTCCAAATAGCTTTCCAGCCGTTTTGTTATCGGAAGTTTTTTATCGATTATTACGTCATTAATATCGGTTGGATTTGGTATTTTAGTATTTTGTAGATAATCTAAATCTTTTATTGAATACAAAAAAATCCCCCTCTCATAGTTAAATCTATGAAAGAGGGATTGTCCTATATGAAAAATATTAATAATGATTAGTCTCATCTTCATCGCGGGATCCATTTGATGAGCTTGTTTCTTTTTTCTTTTTAGACTGCGATATTCTTTTTTTTAATTTTTTTGTCTATTTTTAGGGTGTCTACTTCCATTTTCAAATCTATTTTTTTTGAGTTCTCTTTTTTGATTTTCAAGTTCTTTTTTTGAATTTTCTGAATGATTACCAGAAATAAACTCAATAAATTTTACTATCAATAGTCTCATACTTACTTTTTTGAAAAAATCTTTTATTATCTTATCTATAAATAATGGATAAATATTTTTTGTACTGTTCGTCATCTGATTCCCTCATGGATTCAACAAAATTTGCGTTTATTCTGCTTATATTCATTTGAGGATTTGGATACAATGGGCAGCTATATTTTCTGGCATCTATCCATGTTTGGTCTTCTTTTGATAAATTTACTATTTCTTCCCTAGTCAAATGTCCATAACGATTTACGACATAATTCAATATTTCTCTTTGGTAGTGTGGAATAGTAAAATCACTTTTAACATACTTAGTTATTGGATCATACCCATAATGATGCTTTATTCTAACTAACCCCTCTATTATTGGACCACAATCCCAAGCTTCTATTTTTTCTCGAAATAATGGAACACAATAACGAGCTAAATGTATACCTTGAGAATAATATAACAATTTATGCAATTTATAAATATCGCAATAATACTGATCATCATTTTTTTCGTTTGCTAAATCTATTGATTTATGAATTATATAAATGGCTAGCTTTTCAATTTCGGTCATTTAATCACTCCTCGCATAATAAGTCAAGTATTTCAACACAAAACTTTATAAATTTTTATGTTAACTATAAATGCCACCAAAAAAACAAAACAACTATAAAAAATACTAAATTATTGTAATTTATTGATCTATGTGCTTTTATTATAGCCAACAGATATCTATCTTGTCAACAAGTGTTATATAAAGAAAAGCAAAGTAAAAGTAAATGCAATAGCTATAAAATTAGTTTGTTCATTGGAAATTATCTTTTTCTTCTGTAATGACGCACCTAACACACTATCTAACATACAAGATAATATCGAAAATAAATAAACTAATAAAAATTCATTATTGTTATATGTTATATAGCAAGAAGAAACCAATAGAAATATTAAAGTTGTGATTAATGAGCCAAACGTTCCAAAAAAGGAAATTCCCCCATCATAACCGGGTTTAACTTTTTTGAAAGTAAGAATAGAATAAGTCTTTGATTTTGTCATCTGGCCTATTTCACTTGCAGAAGTATCCGCAATGATACTAGCAATACAACAAAGTAATAATAATTCAATACTATGTTGATAAGTTGATAATTTTTCGAAACTCAATGCAATGGGTTCAATTATGCTTATAAAAATTGGAATACCTGCACTGTATAAAAAATTCGATATCTTATAAGTTGAAACATCTGAACAACCAAATAGTACATTCCTCAGTAATTTTATAATACCAATAATAAAAAAACATAAAAAAAATGAATAAAACGCAGCATTACTAAACGCTATAAAAGCTGTTATTTCTAATATAACACAGAATATTATTGTTTTAATACGCATTTTAAAAACACTGTATAAAATCCAATCCATAAATAAAGAAAATAAAAACAATAAAAGCTTCATTTTATCCTATCCTTTCTTTTTTATTAAAACATTGCAAACAATCTCCAATAAATCATACTATGTCATAGGCTCTAAACCATAATAATATAGTATGACATCTATTACCTCTACCATCGAGCCACAATCATATACACTTATTTTATCTTAACATTGAATATTCAAAGCAAGCTAAAAAAATACCTTGAGAATAAAATAGTAGCTTATGTAGTTTATAGATATCACGATAATATCGATTATCTTTTTTCTTTAACCGTTTCAATTGATTTATTTATTATGTATATGGAAATTCTTTCAATTAACCCCATATAATTATCTCCTCTCATCAAACTATTTAAAATTACAAATCAAAAATATTACTTGTAATATAATCTCATGATCACCAATAATGATATATAAGAAAGCACAAAAAATATTAGTTTAAAATTCAAACGAAAAATTTATTTCTTAAAAATTATTGTTCGTCTTCGTCAAATAAGTAATGAAAATATCGTTCAGGATTATCAAGAAAATTTTTTGTTATAATATAATGGTCTGTTTCAACATAGTTCATTTCTTTAATTTCGTTATTTTTAATATAAACAAATTGTGCGTCAGGATAAGCCATTAAAATTGGTGAATGAGTCGCAATAATAAACTGGGCTTTACCTGTATCTGAAAGTTGCTTGATTAGAAACATAAACTCTAAAATTTTATTTGGAGATAATGCAGCTTCTGGTTCGTCTAATATATAAATTCCTTTTTTATCAAATCTGTTAATAAACAACGATAAAAACGATTCACCGTGAGATTGTTTATTAAGAGATTTACCACCATAATAAGAATATGATTTTTTTTCGCCATATTCTTTTGCTTGTTCATCAATAAAATTGGTAAAATTGCTAAAACTGTCAGACCTCATGAAAAATCCATCATATACTTTTGTATTCCATTCAAACCTCATACACGATACAAGTTTATTAATTTCATCTAATTCAGGACTAATTCCATATAAATGGTTTTGATTTCCACCATTAAGATTAAAACCACAATGAGTAGCAATACTCTTTAAAAGAGTAGATTTACCACTACCGTTATCACCAGAGATAATTAAAATTGGTTGCTTAATTAATAAATCAATATCTTTTATTGCAGGAATATTAAAAGGGAAAGTTTCAATAGAACAATTTTGGCTTGTTAATAATTCTTTATTCATTTTTATTCTTTTAAGAAAAGGAGATTTATCTCTTAACATACTATCACTCCAACAGTAATGTCGGTGTTAGATTATATAATCTAACACCAATGTGTAATTATATTCTACCAGTTCCGTTACATACTGTACGCATCATTTTTCTCTACAAGATAGGCGTTTAGAATCATCTTCATCTATTAAATAACGTGAAGGATGTAAATTCATACCTTTATTAGTACCAGTACCGTTACATGTGGGGCAAACTCCTGTTCCATCACAGTTATAACATTTTTCGTTACTCATGTTGCATACCTCCACTGAAAATATTTTTGGAAATATGATATTATCTTAATTTTATAATATTTCTTTAATAATTGTCAACATGGTATTTTAACATTAAGATTTTATACGTTTTTTATGGTTACTATTAAAAAATGTGCGTTTATAATAGAAGTAGAACAAAAGAGGTATAAACGCACAGTGTAGGTTTGTCAAACCAATCCAACAAAATT
>CALVXC010000001.1 GCA_944368805.1 uncultured Bacilli bacterium | reverse complement strand
TTCCCTAATACTTCGCAGATACCGACGCGTATAGTGGACTTTCACCACCTAGTTATATGCCATGCACGGCACACATAAAAAGAGCATTCGGGCATTTTTTAAAAATACCCAAATGCTTTTTTTATTTTGACCATGAACCATTAACTGAAAAGAAAGAAATACCATTATCATAGAATGATAATTAAACTATTTCTTTAACATCTTTATGCGACTATTATTCTTTTTCATACACTCCATATTATCTAAAGGATTAAATTCCGCATAATTCTTTTGTAAATCCACACCAAACATATTAACGTATTCTTTAACAATATCAATGGAACTGTGCCCAAGTATTTTTTGAAGTCTAAAGATATCGCCACCATTTAAAATCCACTTTTTGGCAAATGTATGGCGAAATAAATGGATGCTGGTTTTAGATACACCTCTTTTTGTATTGTACTTATAAATGCAGTTTTTTAAAGCATCTGTTGTTAATTGTTCACCATAAATATTACAAAACAAATAATCATCCGGAGTCCCGCCTCTAAAGGTTAAATATTCTTGTAAAGTTTGTTCTAAAGTTTGTGATAAGGGAATAATATATTGTTTTTTGTTTTTAACAACTTGCAATTTTACTTCATGACTTTCAAAATGCAAATCTTTTATTTTAATATTACATACGGTATTAGAACGATTACCGGTTCCGAGTAAATAACAAATCAATACCCAATTACGATATTCAGCAAAACTACTGTTTTTTATATCAGGTTTTTTTAATAAAATTTCCAATTCTTCATCAGTATATGTTTCCTTTATTTTCTTTTCGGCTCTTACAAGCTCAACTTTAAACCGATTAACATAACCACGTTCCATAAGAAAATATAGAATTGCTCTTATTCCTCTTAGATAGGTATTAATAGATGTATCTCTTACCGTATTTTTATCCTTTAAGGAATTTATATAATTTAGGACAAGGTCACTATTAACTTCTTTACAAAGAATATCTTCACCAATATATTCCTTAAAGTATTGATAACAAGAAATATAATATTTTATGGATTTTTGCGATAATCCAACTGCTTTTTTTTGATTAATAAACTTTTTAAATCCCTCATCTAAAGTTATATCTTCCCCAATTGTTAAGGTTATTTTCTTTTTCAATTTAATCACGCTCCTATTTAAGACTATGTAATTAAAAGAAAAATAGACACTCTGACCACTACAAAAACATAGTAATAATCAGGGTGTCTGAAACCTAAAATTAACCGTTTCATCCTTAAAAAGATCGATAACAAAAAAATTGGACAAGCCCTGCAAAAAAGGGTACTTGTCCAATTGATTATTCAATATGGTGGACTGTTAGGGATTCGAACCCTAGACCCACTGATTAAGAGTCAGTTGCTCTACCAACTGAGCTAACAGTCCATAAGTCATAAATGAATAACATAAAAATTATATCATTTATTCATTCTAATTACAATACCTAATTTTTTTTATTAATTTAGTTATTAATTTGAATTTCATATTAAATAAATGTTCATAATAAAAATGGTGATATTTATGAAAAACAAATCCTTATGGAAAGATACAGTTAAATTAAAAGAAACCAAATCTTTAAATCAAGATATTGAAACAGATATTTTAATAATTGGTGGTGGAATTACTGGTATTAGTTCAGCATATTTTCTTAAAGATAAACAAGTAACCTTAATCGATAGAGGTTTAATTGGAATGGGAGTAAGTGCGAATACAACTGGTAAACTCACCTTTTTACAAGATCAAATATACCTAGATATAATCAAAGCTCATAGTGAACCAATTGCTTATCAATATTTTTTAGCACAAAAAGAAGCTATTAAATTAGTAGTAGATATTATTAAAGAAAACAATATCGAATGCAATTTAGAAGAAAACCAAAGTATTGTATTTACTGATAATGAAAAAGAAATATTAAAAATAAAAAAATTAGAATCTTTTTTTAACAAATATAATATTGAATTTGGTTTAATAACTAACCTACCTATTAAATTTCCTTGTAAATATGGAATTAAAGTAAATGATACTTATGTCTTTAATCCTTTGAAATATCTTAATAAATTAAAAGAAATTTTAATTAAAAATAAAGTTTCTATTTATGAAAATACTAAAGCTACTACTTTAAGTAAAGAAAATGATTACTATATAGTTGAAACTGATAAAAATAAAATCAAAGCTAAAAAAGTAATCGTTGCTACACACTATCCTTTTTTTATAAAACCCGGTTTTATTCCTTTTAAAACACATATTTCTAAATCTTATATTATAGCATCACTTACAGATAACAATCCCAAATTTAACGCTATTACGAATACTGATCCTATTTATTCATTTAGATATTATAATGATCACAACATATATTTTCTATATTCATCGATATCGCACCCTAATAGTCGAGATTTAAATTATGAAGAAAATTATAATAAATTAATTGAAAATTATAATCAATATTTTAATTATAAAATAAACTATATTTGGTCAACTCATGATGTTATAACTAATGATTATCTTCCCTATATTGGAATGTTAAAACCAAACCTTTATATTGCAACTGGTTATAATAAATGGGGAATGACAAATGGAACAATAGCTGGTAAAATATTAAGTGATTTAGTTAAAGATGAAAAAAATAAATATGAAGATTTATTTAAAATTAAAAGAAAAAATTCACTAAAAAAATGTAGCAATTGTTTATATAGTAACTATATAACTAGTAGTACTTTAATTAGTAACAAATTAAAAAGTAACAAGCCTTTTTATCATAATAATGTTTATATAACAACAATGAATGGTAAAAAAGTTGGAGTTTATATTGATGAAAAAAACGATAAACATATCGTTTCTAATATTTGTCCACATTTAAAATGTAATTTAATTTTTAATAATTTTGACAAAACATGGGATTGCCCATGTCATGGTTCACGCTTTGATATTGATGGTAATATTATCCAAGGACCTAGTGTTTATAATATCAAGATAAATGACAATTAATTATTTTATATAAGGATGTTTAGTATCTTTATTAGAAGATTTTTTGATTTCAATTTTTCCAGAAAAATCAGTCATTTCAGGAAGTTTTTCCATTAAAATAATAATATCATTTAAATCATTAGCTTCATTTTTTAAACAATCAATTAAAAGTCCAATAAGCTCATCAGAGATACGAACATTTTTATAATAACGATCTTTCTTTTCATCAAAACTGTCACTATCTATTAAACGCATTTGATATTCTTCTTGATTAGAAATAATATATAATATTTTTTCAAAATTATTTCCACTTCTTAAACTAGAATGAACAACATTTTTGGCAAAAACTAAAAGTGAATCTTTTTTAAACCCTTTAATTACAGTTGAAATAGCTATTGCATCAGTTTTATTATAAGTGTCAATTCGTCTTCCTATAAAATTAGTAACATCGTTTTCTTTACTAAATTCTAAATTAATACCGGTTGCTAAATATGAACGTGAACCTAAAATTTTATCATTATTTACCATACTTTCACCTCGTAGTGCTTTATTCTATCATAAAAATAATAAAATTTCAAATAAAAACTGGTAATTTAAAATATTTAAATTACCAATTTTTTTTATTAATTTATTTTGTTTTTCAATCCCTTTAACCCTTTAGCTCCTTTAGCGCCTGCAAAATCACTTAAAATATTAGTATCAAAACTACATATTTTTTTACTTTGATCTTTATATTCTTTAACAGCCATTGTAATCATTTCATCTAATAATTCACGATATTTTTTACCTTTAGGACTCCATAAATAGAAAGCTAAAGAACCAGGAATTGTATTTGGTTCATTTAAATAAACCTTATTAGCTTTTTTATCGATTAAATAGTCCATTCTACAAACACCACTTAAATTTAAAGTACGGAAAGCTTTTTTAGAAATTTCTAATACTTCATCAGCTAATTTTTTGTCAATTCTAGCTGGAACAATTCTAGAAGCTGAAGCCATTCCTTTAGATTTACCTTTACTTCCTCCGATATATTTGTCTTTATAAGATAAAATCTCATCAGAACTTAAAACTTCTTCAATAACACTTGTCTCCATAAACTCATAATTACCTAAAACACTACAGTTTACTTCGACTAAATCTTCAATAGCTTTTTCAATAATTATCTTACTAGCATAACGACTAGCTTCGTCAACAGCTTTATCTAAATCAGCTATTTTTTTAACAACAGTAATACCTACACTACTACCTAAAGTTGCTGGTTTAACAATAACTGGTAATTCAATTTTTTCAACTTCACTAACGATCTCATTTTTCTTTTCAGCATACTCAACATCATAAAACCAAGTATAAGGTACTACAGGAATACCAACTGATTGAAAGACTTGTTTTTGAATAATCTTATCCATTCCTAAAGCTGAACCAATGATTCCTGGTCCAACATATGGAATACCTATTGTTTCAAAATAACCTTGTAAGCTTCCATCTTCGACGTTATTTCCATGCACAATTGGAAAAATAATATCTAATTCAGCCACAATACTTTTAAAACCTGTTAATTTTTGAAGATAAAAACCACCGTTCTTTTGATATAAAGTTACCTTTTTCGCATATTTTTTTAAATTATCAAAATCTTTGTACACATCAATATCATCTAGCATTTTGCCACTATACCAAGTACGATCTTTGCTAATATAAATAGGTATTATTTCATATTTTTCTAAATCCATTTGATTCATTGCTTGAATAGCTGAAATAATACTAACTTCATTTTCAACTGTTTTCCCCCCAAAAATAACTCCAACTTTTATTTTCATATTTCATTCCTCCTACTTTTCATTAAATATATCTGGTAAATCGTTTTCTAATAAGACAAATGTTTCTTTATCTTTTAGTTTATTTATAAGAACAAAAGCTTCTTTCACGTCATTGATTATATGAATGTGTTCTTTTTTGTATTTTTTATTCATTAATCCTTCATAAATTGGTTTAGTTTGTTCTTTACCAACTAAAATAACCTCATCACAAACATCCGACATATATTCACCAAATTTTTTATTTAATTCATATTCTTGATCAGCCAGTTCAATCATACCTGGTGTAACAATTATTTTTTTACCTGGCATCATTTTTAATACTTCTAAAGCCATTTTAGAACCAACAGGATTAGAATTATAAGCATCATCAATAATATTAATATCACCCATTTGTTTTAATTCTAATCGATGTTCAATAGCTTTAACGCGCTTAACACCAGCTTGTAATTTAGGTATTTCAATATTTAAATATTTTCCTAATGCAATAGCGGCTAAAATATTGTATATATTGTGTTTTCCTAATAATTTAGTTTCAAATTTATATTTATTTTTATCGCCTTTGAAATGAACATCAAAACTTGTTCCGTTATATGATAATTTAATATTATCAGCAAAAACATCTGTATCTTTATTTTCAATTCCAATCCATAAAATTTGACAGTTGTTTTTAAGTTGATAATTTTTTTGTAATTCATCATCAGCGTTTAAAACACCAACGCCATCACTAGGTAAGCTTTCGATAAGTTCAAATTTCCCTTTTTGAATATTTTCTTGATTCCCAAAGCTATCTAAGTGAGCTGTTCCTATTTTTGTTAAAATCCCATATTTAGGATGAACTAAATCGCATAATTCTTTAATTTCACCTTTTTTAAAAGCTCCCATCTCAGCGATTAAATAATCATTAAATTTATCTAAATGATTATTAATCGTAATAATTAAACCAAGTGGCGTATTAAAATTTTTAGGCGAAGGTAAAGCATTATATTTTATATTTAAAATATCAGCTAAAATATTTTTACTACTTGTTTTACCATAACTACCAGTAATTCCTATTACTTCTAAGTTAGATAAGTTTTTAAGTTTACGTAAGGCTTTTGACTTATAATAATAAGCAACACTTTTTTCAATTGGTTTATTAACAACATTAGCTACCATAACTACTAAGTAATTAACAAAAACTAATAGTCCAATATATAAGTAATAGTAAGTTAAATATTCATTTTGATAAGTTATAATAAATGTTATAATAGGAATTAGATATAAGATAAATAAGGTTATCAATAATCTTTTAACTCTACTAGTTATTGCTAGTGGCTTTTTTACTTGTTCTTTTTTTATTTGTTTGTGATAAATTATTGCGATAACAAAATAAAACAAAGAAAATAAAATCATAAGTAATTGATTATTAATAAATAGTCCAATTATAAAAACAACAAATAAAATATCATAATTAAAAGTTTTTAAAGGATTTTTCAAAATCCAACTTAAATAACGATTACCATCATTATACCAATTTTGTTGTAAAATATGAATAGCTTTTTTACTTTTAAAAACTAAATATATAAATACTGGTATTAATGTACATATAAAATAAATCATTTTTTCACTCCCTTAAAAAGCTATTTAAAACATTAATAGTTTGTTTTAAGTTTTCAAGATATGCATAATGAGTACAGTTTTCATAAATAACAACTCCTGCATTATCAATTAATTTTTCTAATTCATATGCATCATGATAGTCAACTGCTTGATCATTAGTTCCCCAAATAATCAAAGTTGGAGCTTTTATTTTTTTAGCACTTTCAGTCAAATCATAATTAACATGTTCAACTAGAATTTCACGCATTGTTTTAGAAGCATTTTTATAATCAGTAGAACCAATATGTTTTTTAGCTATTTCAGCTAACTTTTCTGTTCCTGGTATTTTTTTTGCTGTTTTTAAAAGTTTCGTTTTTAATGATAATTTTTTTATTTCTTGTTTAAAGGGACTAGCTAATAAAACAAGTTTTTGACATTTATATTTACTAGCATATAATAAACTTATTTTCCCACCAAATGAATGTCCAATCAAAATAGGATTATCAATTTTTAATTCTTTCAAAAGCTCGTTTATAGCATCAGCGTAATCATCTAAAGTCCAAACTGTTTTTGGTTCTTCACTTTCACCAAAACCTGGTAAATCAATAATAATAATATTAAAATCTTTTTTTAAAGGGTCACCTAATGGTTTCATCATAGCAATGTTTTGACCCCAACCATGTAATAAAACAATACTTTCACCTTTATTATTTCCATAATTGATATAATTAATATCAACATCATGTATTTTTTTTATCATCTGTCTCACCAATATTATTATACCATATTTTTTATAAATAAATTAAAAAATGCTTAAAAAAACAAGACAGAAAATATTTTTTGTCTTGTTAATGTAAACTAATTTATTTTAAATTTGTAGCTTTTGATAGCTTAATGAAACCAGTTAAACATACTAATAGTATAATAATACTTGTTAATAAATTAAAACTAATTAAATAATTAAGACTTAAAGTAATTATTGTATTTGCAATTATATGAACAATAATAGGCGCGATTAGAGTTTTAAATCGATCATAAACTTTGATTAAAACTAAACTAAATATAAAGGCATATATCATTTGAGTTAAAGTAGAATGAATTAAGGCAAAAATAATACTCGTAATTAGTAAAGACGTTTTTTGACTATTAAATTCTTTAATTTGATTATACAAAATACCTCTAAATAGAAATTCTTCTAATATTGGTCCAATAATACCAGTAGTTAGTAAGGTTATCCATAATGTTTTATCATTTATTTGATAACGATTAGTTAGGTTTAATAATTCATTTAAATAGTAAATAATTATATTTAAAAAAACAGCTAGAAAAAGACCCAAACCAATTAGTTTTAAAATGTCTAATGGTTTTAATTTAGTGGATTTTATATTATATTTACGATATTTCTTAATAAAAATAGGTATAAAAATAATAACTGTAATTAAAATAATTAAAAGACTTTGATCAGATAAATAGTTAGCTAAATCATTTTGAAATTGTTCACTTGTTAATGTTTCATCATATATTTCATTAATTTTCTCTTCGGAGTATTTAGGGTAATCTTGTTTAATTTGCTTATAAGTTTGATTAAAGTAAATAGTGCTGAAAAGAAAGATAAGTAAGTAGCTAGTTAATATAAAGAAAAAAGGTAAAATTAATGCTTTTAATAATAAACGAACATATTGTTTGCCTTTTACTACTTGCATACTACTTACCTTTTTTGTCTGTAAACATTTCACTTATTGTTGTTCCTAAAGTTGCAAAGTTTTGCAATTCTGAAGGAATAATTATTTTAGTTGATTGACCGTTAGCTACTTCTTTTAAAGCTTCAAAACTCATTAATGTTAAAACATTTTTATCAGCACTAGCTTTTTTAATTAGTTCAATACCTTTAGCTTCTGCTTCTTTAACTTTGATAATTGCTTCTGCTTCACCTTGCGCTACTCTAATTTGAGCTTCCATTTCAGCTTCGGCTTGTAAAATTTGAGCAGCTTTTTCTCCTTCAGCAATTAAAATGCTTGATTTTTTCTCACCTTCAGCTTTTAAGATAGCTTCTCTTCTTTCACGTTCAGCGCGCATTTGTTTTTCCATAGCGTCTTGAATATCACGTGGTGGTAAAATATTTTTCACTTCAACACGGTTAACTTTAATTCCCCATGGGTCAGTTGCTTCATCTAAAATAGAACGCATTTTAGAGTTAATAATATCTCTTGAAGTTAATGTTTGATCTAGTTCTAATTCACCAATAATATTACGTAATGTTGTAGCTGTTAAATTTTCGATTGCGTTAATAGGGTTTTCAACTCCATAAGTATATAATTTTGGATCAGTTATTTGAAAATAAACAACGGTATCAATTTGCATTGTAACATTATCTTTGGTAATTACTGGTTGTGGTGCGAAATCTTTAACAATTTCTTTTAAAGAAACAATTTTGCTAATACGATCTAAAAAAGGAATTTTAATGTGTAAACCATTACTCCAAGTTGTATAATAAGAACCAACTCTTTCAATGACATATGCTTTAGCTTGTGGAACAATTTTAACATTAGGTATAATTATTAAAACAACAATAATTAAGATTACAATAAGAACAGTCATATTATTTACCTACCTTTCTCACTTTAATTTTAACTCCATTTATTTCTAGTACTTCAACAGTACTATCAACCTCGATTTTACCTTCAGCGTAAGCTGTCCAGCGTTTACCATCTACTTTAACTTCGCCATTTTTATTTTTTCTGATTTCTTCTGTAACAATTCCTTCCATACCGATAATTCGATCAGCGTTGGTTTTGGTATCGTTTTTATTTATGAATTTTCGAATTAATGGTCTTGTAGTAGCTAATAAAATCACACCAACAATTACAAAAACGGCAAATTGAATTAATAAACTATCGGTAAAAAAACTAACAGCCATAGCTAAAAGACCGCTTATTACAAACCAAATAGTTGTAAAACTAATTGTTGCTACTTCAATAGCAGCTAAAATAAGAGCAACTCCTAACCAAATATAAACCATAACATCACCTAATTTAATTATACTATATTAGGTAATCAAAAACAACAAAATTTAAATATTTTGTCGTTTTTTGCTTATTAAATAGATTGATAATTATTGTTTAAATCAAAACTATAAGTGATTTGTGGGTTGCTTTTTAAAAAGTTATATAATTGTTTGTTAGAAATATAAATTTTAACTTTTTTTAATTTAATACCATTTATATAAATTTTATTTTGCGCGTCTATTAAATTGTTTTGTTTTAAAATGGTTAAATAATATTCATTTAAATCGTTCATATTTTTTGAAATATTATTTGATTTGAATTCATAATAATTAGTTTTAAATAATTTAGAATGAAGTTCTGATATTTCATAATAAACACCGACTATTTCTAATTGTTTAATCAAGTCATATTTTTTAGTTGTTAAGTTTATATTGCTTATATCTAAATATACAAGATTGTAAGTTTTTTCATCTTGTAATAAATAAGTTTCATTACTAAGATCGGTAAAAACAGATACCGTTTCTTCTTTTTTATAATTGATAACAATATTTAAACTAATTACTAATAAAAAAAGTAATGTGAATATTTTTTTCATATGTTCACCTCATTATTTTTATTCTGAACATATTAATTAAATTTACACATTATTTTTATTAGGTTATATTAAAACCTATGAGTTTATCCATAGGTTTAATTTAGTTTTCCATTTTATCTATTTCTAATCCTACATTATTAGTAAAAATAATTAATAATGATGTAATAAGATCTTGATTTTGTACTTGAGAAACATATACTTTTTGATTGGCAATTTTTTCTTCTAAAAAGGCAAAATTATCAGTAGGTTCTAATTTATCATCAGTTACTTCAACTGCATAAAAGTATTTTTTATTATCTAATTCGGTTTCATCTAATAATAAGTATTTTTTATTATCTTCTAATAAGATTACATTATCTACTTTCATTTAGCCTTGCCCCCTTTACTTACGTCAGTTTGATCCATTTCGTTAGAAATACTATTTTGATATTTATAATCAATATTGTCTATATTGTTAAGCGCTTGTTCTAATTGTATCATTCTTTCTTTATCTTGAGAGGTTTTAGTTTCTTTTTTACCTAATGTTTCAAGTTCATTATAAATAAAGCGCAGTTTATCGTCATTAACTTTTTGTTCTCTTGAATGATCAGCTTGATTAAATTCATTAATTAAATTATCCATTTCTTCACGTTCTCGATCTGTTTTATAATTCTTTTTATCTATTTCATTTATTCTGTTTTCCATTGCGTATAAATCTTGATCCATTTTTTGATAATCTATTTTTTCAATTTCAGTTAATGAATCGTTAATACTTTTCTCAACTTCATCTTTCATTATTTTTTGTTTTTCTTGATCGGCAATTTTAATATTACTCTTAACTGATTCTGGATATATCAAAATTGGATCTTGAATATTAGTTGGTTCAAATGTTATTTCTGGTGCTTGATTATCTACTTCTACTTTCTCACTTTCTGGTCCTTCTTCATTTACATTCCCGGCTTCTAAGGTTGGAGGACCTAATTGAATAACGTCTTGAATTTCATTGATTTTGTTTTGAGGTTCTATTGGTTCTACATCTTGAATTTCATTGACTTCATTTTCAGGTTCTACTAATTCTGCATCAGAAGATGGACCTAATTGAATAACGTCAGGTTCAACAACATCAATATTTTCTTGCGGTTCATTAGGAGTATTTTGAACATCCCATGGTTTTTCTTTATTACTTGTATTACTTGTTTTTTCTTCTGTTACTTCTTTTTTGCCTTTAAAGAAATTGCTCGTTTTATTTTTTATAGCTTTAAATCCTTTTACAATACCAAATCCACTTAAGGCTCCAACTGCTGCATTACTAGCTATCATGTGAAGTTTATTGAAAAATCCTTTAGTTTGGTTTATAAAATCATTATTCGTACTGAACCATTTACCAGTTGTTTGATCAAATTCAAATGGTTGCCCTAAAAAATTATTAAGTGATTGACTAATACTATGGAAAAAGTTTTTAGCCCCTACTGAATCAGAGTGATTCCAAAAGAAACTATTAGCTTTCATTAAACCAACTGCAACATAAGTAGTAGCTAAATTTAAGATTGGAAAGGCTAAAGCCATTTTAGCTAATCCTTTAGTTACTAATCCCATCTTTTGAATATCATTTAAAGAAGTTCCATTAAATTTTAAACTACCATCTTTATTATAAGCATACCAAGGAAAAGGTGTTGTTCCTTTAACTTCTTTAGCTACATTATTTTCTTTATCAGTATGTTCAAAATCATTTTCATTTAATTCATCTATATTGTTTTCGATTGTTTCAGTTAATTCTCTTACTTGATCATCTAATCTTACAGGTAAATTAAAATTTTCTTTATTTTCAACTTGGTTTACATCATATGCATTATCAGAATTATCATTTTCTTTTAAATCGGCACTAGTAACTGATGCTTCTTTTAAACGTTTACTAATTTTGTCGCCAATTCTTTTGAAAATGTTTTTACCAACATTTAATCTACGTAAGCGATTAACAGTATCTTTAGCCATTGATGTTTCTCTACTACCTTCTTCATTTACTGTAACATCATTAACTGTTTCTTGATCTACTTCGGTTTGACTATTAGTCATACTTGTCATTAAACGTTCATTTTGTTCTTGTAATCTATCACGTTCATCTGTTACTGATGTAAGCGATTCTGTTAAATCATTTACTCGTCTTTCTAATTCATTTATTCTTTGTACTAAATTATCATATTCTCTTAATTTTTCTTCATCAGTCATTTTTTACACTCCTTTTAAAACTTGTGAAATTTTACGTTTAATTTCATTCCAAACATTTTCATCGTTAATTGCTAATAAACTAACACTATTGTCATTTTCTTTTAATTCTGCAACAAAAACTTGAATATTACCTAAATTAGTTTCTTTATTTTCTGTATAAACAACATAATTTTTCCCATTACTATCTAAAGTTATACTTGCAAGAATTTCAACATTTTTTTCATTACCATTAATATCAGTTATTTTTAATATGTTTTCTCCCATAAAAAGCCCCTTCCTTCTTGTAAACATTTTAGCACATTTAATAGCAAAAAGCAATTTTTAAAAACCGTTTTTGACTTTCTTTACAAATATAGTGTTAATTAAATTGGATTGGTTTTGGATATTAAAAAAACTTTTACACTTAAGTTTTAAGTTTGTAAAAGTTTTTAAACAAAATTTTAATTATTAATCTTCCATTTCTCGTCTTTCTTTTATAAGACTATCAAACCATTCAACCATATTTGGATCTTGGTGGTTAAAAAATAAGCTATCATTAGAATCTAACTTTTTGATTTCTTCCATATCTTCATCAGATAATTTAAAATCAAACACATTAAAGTTTTGTTCCATTCTATCAATATGGGGTGATTTACATACAACAATTACGCCTCTTTGAATTAGCCAACGAAGAATAACTTGAGCAGCAGATTTATTATATTTTTTACCAATATTTACTAAAGTAGTATTATCAAACATACCATTTCTACCTTCACCAAATGGTGCCCATGCTTCGATATGTACACCATATTTTTCCATATTTTTTTGAGCTTCAACTTGAGCGTTTAAAGGATTAGTTTCAACTTGGTTAACAGCTGGAATGATTTTTCTTCCAAATAAACAAATATCAGTTAATCGATCTGGATAAAAGTTACTTACTCCAATGGCTTTAATTTTACCTTCTTCATATAAATCTTCTAGTGCTCTATAGGCTCCATAATAATCAGCAAAAGGTTGATGAAGCAACATTAAATCAATATAATCTAACCCCATTTTATCAAGTGATTTTAAAACCGATTCTCGACATTTTTCATAACCATAATTATCAATCCATACTTTGGAAGTTACAAAAATCTCTTCTCTAGGAATTTTACTTTCTCTAATTGCTTCTCCAACTTCACGTTCATTAAAATAACTTTGAGCGGTATCTATCATTCGATACCCTACTTTCAGTGCATCAAGTACACACTTTTTAGTATCACTTGCCGGTATTTGATAAACACCAAAACCTAAAATTGGCATTTTTATACCATTATTTAATTTTACATATTCCATAATTTTCCTCCAATCATATTTGAAATTTTTTTATTTTAAATATTAAAGTGTTTTTTTATTAATTTATAACTTTAATTTATAACTTTAATTTAAAAACGATAACTAAATGTCATCATTTTTATTTTAAACTATCTGTCCAGGTATCAATATCAGAATCTGATGGATTAGAATTGAAACGATAACCTTCTAACCAATTACCACCATTAGCTTCGTTGGCTAATAATTCTCCACTTTCACCTATTCCAGATGAAGAAGATGTACAGAATGGAATAACTGTTTTACCATTAAAATCATTAGCTTTTACAAAACTATCTACTGGCCAAGCAGCAATTCCCCACCAAATAGGATAACCGATTAATACTGTATCATAACTATCCCAATTAGAAACTTCAGTTGACTGTAGTTCAACATCTCTTAAAGATTCATCTTCGTGTTCTCTACTTACTCTTGAGTTATCATCAGTCCAATCTAAATCTTCTGAAGTATATTCATCTACCGGTATAATTTCAAAAATATCAGCGTCTAAATTACTAGCGATTTTTTCAGCAACAGCTTCAGTATGATTTTGTGCAGAAAAATAAACTACTAATATATTATCTCCAAGTGCTGTTTCCGAAATTTGATTCTCGTTATTTTCATTTGTGTTATCTGTATTATTAGAACTAGAATTTTCTGAAGTTCTATTACTTAATACAAAATATAAAATACATCCTATAACAATACATATTATTACTATAATAATTCCTATAAGTTTTTTACTCATTTTCATATTCCTTTCTTTTTGTTTTTACACATTTTAATACTTAATTTTATTTTAATACTTAACTTTATTTCTCACCACCCTTTTTATTAATACAATAATATTATAATTGTCGGGTGTGACACACGGTCAAGTTTTTTTTATAATTTTATTAAATTAAGTAAAAAATATTTTTATGAAGCACCAGTTACAGAATAAATAGAACCACTAACATAACTTGCTTCGTCACTTACTAAAAATAAAGCAACATTGGCTACTTCTTCAGGAGTACCAAAACGTTTAAATGGAATATTACTAGTAATACTTTCCTCATGTTTTCTTTCTTCATCTTCAGGTAAATTGGTTGAACTGGACACCATCCTGCATTATTAACTAAAATATCAATTTCCTCAAATTTATCTTTAGCTAAATTAACTACTTTTAAAACAACGTCACTATCGGTAATATCACCAACTACATAAGAAATTTTACCATCTATATTAGCTGCTTGTTTTAATGTTTATTCATGTCTTCCAACAATAATTACATTAGCTCCTTCTTTAGCTTATATATTTTATTTAATAATAAATTGTTTTTGTTAAGTGATAAGGCTTTTCTTTAAATTCTTTATCCTTACTTAATAACCATAAAGCATTATCTATTTGTACAGAATTCATTTTAATTCCGTTTTTTTGTAATTTTTCTTTTATTATTTCTATCGCATATAACATATTGGCACGAATTTCAATTTCCATTTCACTATCATGTTCTATTTTTTGTTTATTATCAATTTTAGTTGATAAATCGTCAGAATATTCTAAAATCCCTAATTGTCTTAAAACTTGTGGAACTTTATAATCCGCACATCCTAACATATGATCATCATTTTTAACACTTTCTTTAATAAAATTAATATTTAGAATTAAATCCCCTACTAAAAGAATTGCTCTTTTAAAGAAATATACTTTTTTTCCTTTGTATAAACTTATATCTCTAAAATTACTAAAATTATTTATAATATTGTTCAATAGTTCTATATCATTATTAGCACTAATTGCATCTAGTAGATTAGGTATATTTTTAAATTCAACAACCAATCTTTTTATTATTTCATATCTTTCTTTTAATAAAGGTATAGAAGTTGTTCCTTTAAATATTTCATCAAGTTCTTTCATTGTAATATTTTCCAAATAATCAATATCTAAAAGTTTATAGCCATTTTTAATAGCTTTAGATATGGCATAAAATAATCCAAACGAACCAGAATACCATTCATCTTTATATTCTATTTTCCATTTTATATCAGAATCCCAATAACAAAAATTTAACGATTCACATAATATCAAATACATTAAAATTTGTTCCTGTAAAAAGTTTTCAATATCTAGATAATCACTATTTAGCCAAGGCTCTTTTTTATTTTCTTTCAAAATTGGAATAACATTGTCAATATTATTTTCATTTATACTTACATATTTAGAATTATCAACAACGTGTTTTATAGAGTTTAATATTTCTTTATTTGTTAAATTATACTTTTTTTCCATTTTCTTTCTTTCCTTTTCACTAACTATTTTGAATTAGATTGCTATTCTTCAAGATTTAAGTCCTCTTGTTTTATTGTATTTTGTGTATAATTTCTATTATGTTCTATTTCTTTTTTGTTCAAATAAATTGATACTATTGAAGAGTACGATAAAATTGGGCGTGTCCCACCAGTACGTATATTAGAAGAAATTAAAATCCGACTGCCATTTTTTAAAATAGTGCATGCTTCATTATGATAAATCGTTTTAGTTCGCCACCATCCAGTTCGATCTTTTAAAGTGTCTTCTTCATTTGTATGATAACTTGATGATACAAAACCACCTAATAAAACTGAAAAAGCAGTTATGACGCATTTTTTTCATATCTTCTTAATATGTCTAATTGATTATTTCTAAACGTTTGATGTTCAGTTAAAAATACAAAGTTTTTCATATGACCCATCATTTACATTGTACCAAATTGCTGTCATAAAGTCTATTAACCCTTGAAATTCTCCCAAAAATAGTTAAAATCCCTTATAAACAAAGTATCCCAGCCTCTCGGCTGGGATTTCAGGGGGCAAACTTATATCACGTACTCTAAACTATTTTATATTATCAAATCCTTTATTTTCAAAGGATTTTTGTTTACAAAAGTTTAAACAAGTTTATAACTTTAAAATAAAAATCTCCTATTTTGGTGGTTGAATGGGTGGTTGATATTCTTCTTATATTGTTAATTGTACAGATCTTTCATCTATTATTTTATAGCCCAATTTTACATATGTCTTTTTTCGTTTTTCAAACATATTTCTTGTTTGTTTAAAATTTTTATCAACATAATCATAAATAATGATTTCTTTTTTATTATCATTCTTTCTATGTAGCCTTCCTGTATATTGGGTTACTTTTGTAATTCCTGAAATAGGCATGGTTAAAAATAAAACATCTAAACTTGAATCATCAAATCCTTCACCAATATAAGATCCTGTTGCTAAAATAATTTTATTTTTGTTCTGATTTAATATCATTCTATTACTTTCATCATATTCTTTTAATATTTTTTTACCTAATCCACCCTTATATACAAATACATTATTTGTAATTTTTTGCATTCTAGAACTCAAATACTCTAAATGTTCTATTCTCTCAGTTAATATAAGAATATTTTTTCCTTTCTTATATTCATTTTTGACATCGTTAAAAATCATTTCACTTCTATCCATATCCTTCGTAATTAAGTTATTTATTTCATTAATTGTATAATCGTTTATTAATGGATCAGCAAATTTCAAATAAGTTTCTTTAACTTTAACTATCATAGGAATGCCAAGATTTTCATTAAACTTTTTAAAATCAACTTCATATCTAATATCACCGCATTGCATTTTAACAATTGGACTATGTCCATCTTCTCTATTAGGGGTTGCTGTAAAACCATAGACATATTTAGAGTTAATACTGTTTACTGCTTGTTCATAAGTAAAAGCGGCTAAATGATGACATTCATCAATTATAATCATTCCATAATTTTTGGTTATTTCATTTAATTCACCTTTATTCCACAAAGTTTTAATACTAGCAACATCTATTACATTGGTAATTGTATTTTTTCCTCCTCCAATTTGACCAACATTTTCAACACCTAAAAATTCTTTAATTCTTTCTTGCCATTGTTTTAATAAACTTAAACTATGAACAATAATTAATGTGTTAACTTTCTTTTTTGCAATTAAATTACAAGCCACTACTGTTTTTCCAAATCCAGTTGGTGCATGTAAAATTCCATTATCATAACTCAATAATCTATTTAAACACATTTCTTGTTCATCACGTAAACTACCATTAAAATTTATGTTTATTTTGTATCCTTGATTTCTTTTATCTTTTATTTTCAATTTTACTTTTTTTTCGTTACAAATGTCTAATAAATACTCATACGTTCCTCGTGGTAATTTAATATATCTATCATCTACACTACTACAATCTATTACCATAGGGACATTATAAGTTGATAAACGAAGTCTTTGTTTTTTATAAAATTCTGGATTTGCAAAAGATGCTAATCGTCTAAAACAATTTTTTGCTCCTGCTGACAAATTTTTCTTGTCAATATAAATCATATCATCTAATATAACATCCAAAGATTTTGGAAATTTAAAATTATTTTTCTTTTTACTTTTTATTTCTTCTTTAATATTTAAATCCTCATGACTAACATCTATTGTATTATCGGATAATATTTTTATCAAATCATATACATCCTCATTAGATATTTTTCTAATATTCTTTAGATATTCCCACTGGTTTTTATAAGGTATAAAATATTTATCAATAAATAAAGTATTTCCATAGCTAGCTGGTTCTTTTTGAAATGGTAACACAATTAAATTACCATATCCTCCTTTTGGTAAAAAGTCTTGACTAGGAAACATTCTATCAAAAGAAGATATTTTTAAATTATCCCTTACTTCCATAGTTTTAGATAAAAGAAGACTACCCAATTTTCTAGCTGTAATTGCTTTTACTCTTTCAGTAAAGAATAACCAAATATGAAATCCTTTACCTGATCTGCTTTTCTCAACTGATATTGGAACATGATACTCTTCACAAACACTCCAAAAAGCAAGTACATCATCTTTTATATTTTTTTCTTCTAATTTATCATCAAAATCAAAAGCAAGAAAATAACATGTTTCATCATCTAAAAGTGGATAAATACCTATTATTTGTCCTTCTAAATGTTTTTGATAAACCTCATATGTTAATGGTTTATTTTCTCTATATTGACAAGTTTTGCAAGGCCTTTTCATAAGCTTATTGCAAATTCCTTGTTTCCATTCATTAATGCAAGCTGGAATATAATATTTCTTGCTTGGATTATTTTTATCAATAGATAAATATGGGTATGTATCATCTCTCCCCCTAAAATAATTCATAAATAGATTCACTTTTTCTTCTTTAGAAAATATGATTGTTGATTTATCTGATTTATCAAGAATTTCTAGTTTCTTTTTTAAAATTGCAATTTCTTCTTGTAGCTTTTTTATTTGTTCTTCTTTTTCATTTATTAAATTGATTATCTCCTTACTCATATCAGACACTCACCACTTCTAAAGATGATAGAAATTCTAAAATATTATTTATAACAATATCAACAGGTAAATTTAACCAATTATTGTTTGCTTGATTTAACATAGATCTATATCTACTATTTTTAAAAATCAAATTAATTCTAGTTATTATACCTTCAAAATCATTTTCTTTCATGAGTGAATCTTCAAAAATAAGAATATCTATATATTTTAACAATTTATTTTTATCTAATTTTTCATTATTAATTAAATAATAAAAATCGAATACATCTTTATATCTTGTTGATGTTATTCCAAATTTTAGTAATGACTTTAATTTTTCAGCAAAAATTTGTTCCCTTGAATTTATAAGTAAATTAACATTTTCTTTAAAAATGCCTAAATCAAAACAATAGTTATCTTGTTCTATATCAAATAATTTATGAACTCCAATATCTAATTTGGTATTTATTATAAATTCATTAGAATCGATTAGTCTTATATTAACTCTCTTTCCATCATAGTCCTGATGGTGCAATTTTTCAATTTTACCTACTATTTCAATACTAATACCATCTTTTACTGCATTTAATTTTAATATAAAATTATGAATAGAGTTATCTTCTAAAGCGTATTTAATAAAATCCATATCTAAATCTCTAGTAGCTCTACGATTATCTCTAGATATAGAGTGCATTACAACTCCACCTTTGATGGTAATATACTCTGAAAAATTACTCTTTGATATTTTTAAAAGAATTATATCTTGCGCAACCTTAGATATAGCATCATCTTTTTTATATCCAATCTGGATATATTGTTCTACTGATTTACTTAAATTCATTAAAACACCTCATCTTGTAATATTCCAAGTATCTTATCACTATTTGAAAAATATTGTAAATATTCTTCTATTTTACTTACATCCAATTTATCAGCAATTTTTCTATAATTAAATATAATTTCTTTATATAAATCATATCCAATTTTATTTTTATTTCTTGCTAAATCAATTAATAAACGCTCTTTATCAAAAATATTTATAATTACTCCCTCATATATAATTTGAGTACTGCCTAATTTATAAAGATTGTCCCTCATACGAATTTGTTTAATGTCTTTATCATGTATTCTTGTATTAACATCACGTGTAGCTAAATATATTTTAGAAGGTATTATATCAGTAAAATTATAATAATAATATGCTGATTCTCCTGTAATAACTGCATAAGGATACTTTTTCATTAAAATTGCTAAATAATGCACTTCTGGATTATCTGAATAAATACCTTTTTCTATTTTATATATTTCTTTATTACTTATTGCTTTTCGTATTTGATAAGTTGTTTTATATTTATTTTTTATTTCGCTATGATTATATAACATTTTCATCACCAATATAATTTTAACCTAATTATACCATTTGGTCAACGCTTTTTGGTATAATTAGGTTAATTTTTATATTTTTAACCACCCACAATATTTAAACTAATTAGAACTAAATTAAACTTTTTTAAACTTTAGAAAACCTATAATAAATTATTTTAAACTTAAACAAACAAAAATGGAGCCATAAGGCTCCTTCAGGGGGTTTTGGTTGAGCACTCTCACATTATATAACCGTAAGAGTGTCCGCGTGAATCAATCACGCTATTATCATTATAAAGATAATTATCCTAAAAGTCAATAACACTTTTAATAATTTGATAATCAGTTGACACTAATTAACTAATTTTGCTAGAGGATTTTACTAAATCAATGATATGTTTGTTTTCTATTTTTAAATATTCTTTATTTTTAATAAAAGCCTCACTATCTTCTTTAGCTTTTAAAACTAAATCAAAATCTTGTTTAATATCAGCAATATTAAAACACATATCACCGCTTTGTCTAATCCCAAATATATCTCCACTACCTCTTAATTTAAAATCTTCTTCACTAATTTTAAAGCCATCATTAGTTTTAGTTAAAATATCAAGTCTTTTAGTTTCTCGATCACTAATTAAAACACAATAAGAATCTAAACTATTTCTTCCAACACGACCACGCAATTGATGTAAAGTTGACAAACCAAATCGATAACTATCAAAAATAACCATCATAGTGGCATTTTTAACATCAACACCAACTTCAACAACCGTTGTACTAATCAAAATTTGAATATCGTTATGTTTAAATTTACTCATCACTTCTTCTTTTTCTTTATTATTAAGTTTTCCGTGTAAAATACCAACATTATATTTCTTACCGAAAGCTAAATTCATCTTATATTCTAACTTATAAATACTATCTAAATCTAATTTATCATTGTCTTCAATTAATGGAGCAATAACATAAATTTGATGACTATTTTCTAATTGGTTATACATTAGATTTAAAACATCTTTAATTTCTTTATTACTTTTCAAATAAGTTATAACCGGCTTACGACCACTAGGCATTGTTTTAATTGAAGATATATCCATATCACCATATAATGTAATAGCATAAGTTCTAGGTATGGGTGTCGCACTCATATATAAAATATCTGGGGTAATTCCTTTATTATATAAATTTTCTCTTTGTTTAACTCCAAATCGATGCTGTTCATCAGTAACAACTAAACCTAAATTATAATAATTAACATTATCACTAATTAAAGCGTGTGTTCCTATAATTACATCTATCTTCCCAGTTTTTAATTCATCATAAATTTTCCTTTTTTCTTTTAAACTTGTTTTACCAGTTAACAAACGACAATTTATATTTTTGTTTTTAAAAATTTCTAAAAAATTGTGGTAATGTTGAATAGACAAAATTTCCGTTGGTACCATTAAGGCACTTTGATAACCAGATAAATAGTTTAAATAAATTGTTAAAAAAGCTACAATTGTCTTACCACTACCAACATCTCCTTGTAATAATCTATTCATAGCTATATTAGAATTTAAATCGGAATAAATCATATCAATCGCCTTTTTTTGGTCAACTGTTAAAGTAAACGGTAACTGTTTAATAATATCTGTAAGTTCAGTATACGAAATATTGCGCTTTAATCCTAAATTATTTTTTTTACTCATTTTTAAAACCGTCATTTTTAACATAAATAAAAACAACTCTTCATATTTAAATCTTAATCTAGCTTGTTTTAATAATTTTAAATCAGTAGGATTATGCAAACAATTTAATGATTTATAATGATCTAGAAAATGATATTTTTCTTCTAGATAATTAGGTATATAACTAATTGTTTCTTGATCAATAATTTTATTAATGTAATTATGAATTTGTTTATTACTAAGACCACTAACTTTATGATAAATAGGTTCAATCGTTATCTTATTACCTAAAGTCATTAACTTTATATCGTTCGCTGTTATTGAATTGTTTTTAACATTATATTTACCAATAACAGTTATAACACTACCAATTCTTAAACTAGATTTTAAAAAACCACGATTAAAAATCGTAACATTAAATAATTGTTCACCACTATTAATTCGAAAGGTCATTTTATCTAATTTTTTATTAATACGATATAAATTAGGTATATTTTCAATTACACCATCAATAATAATTTTATCATTATCTTTTAAATTATTAACATCACTTCTTTTAATAACTTCATACCGAAACGGAAAATAATTGATTAAATCATTGGTATTATAAATACCTAGTTTATTAAATAATTTAACCGTTTTATCACCGATACCTTTAATACTTTGTAACTCCATAACTCACCTACTTTATATATCAAGTATAACGAACATATTTTCGTTTGTCAATGATTTTTAAATACTAAAAAACAAAAAATGACAAAAAAAATAAAAAAAGGCTTGACAAATTTACTTAAATCGATTAGTATATATATCACCAATTCGATTTAGGCGAATTGGAGCTAGTATCACACTAGCCAACCCCTTTTTATTCTTTTATGGGAGTCGCAAAAGGCGACTTCTATTTTTTTTTATTTATTTTCATCTAATTTGCGATAATATTCAAATAAATTTTCAGCATCTTGTTTATTTTGTTTTAATAAACTATCTGCTTCATCTTGATTAATTACTTTAAGCATATTATATCGATTTTGATTATTTAGAAATTCTTCATATAAATTAAAATCAACTTTTTTACTATCTAAAGTAAATTTTTGATCAATTGGATTATATCTAAATAAAGGAAAATATCCACAATTGGTCGCTAATGCTTCCATATCGATACTGTTTTCTAATCCGCCTTTAATACCGTGTGCTATACAAGGAGTATAAGCAATTATTAAAGCTGGACCATTATATTCATTAGCCTCAATTAACGTTTTAATGGCCTGATTAGCATTAGCGCCTAAATTAATTGTTCCAACATAAACATGGTTTAAAGTTAAAGCATATTTTGCTAAATTCTTTTTACTTGTCTTTTTACCCATTGAACTAAATGATGCAATACTACCTTTAGGTGTTGCTTTGGATGATTGACCACCAGTATTAGAATAAACTTCCGAATCTAAAACTAATATTTTAACCTTATCGTTAGTTGATAAAACATGATCAATGCCACCAAAACCAATATCATACGCCCAACCATCCCCACCAATTATCCAAATGTTACGACTAATTAAAAAGTCTTTTAAATCATTAATTTCTTTATTTACGTTTTTATAATCTAAATGATCATAAACTTTTTTAGTAATTTGATAATTATCAATATTTTCTAACCATTCTTTACATAAAGGATTTTTTTCTTTAACCATTAAAGATCTTAATCTTTCTTTAATAACGTTATTAGCCATTAACATACCATAACCATATTCAGCGTTATCTTCAAATAAAGAACTAGCCCAAGGAATATTATAAGGCATGCAAGGTGCACTAGCGCCATAAATAGATGAACAACCAGTTGCGTTACTAATAATTAAATCATCACCAAATAATTGAGTTAATAATTTAATATAAGCTGTTTGACCACAACCAGCACAAGCTCCATGAAATTTGAATTTAGATTCTTTAAACTGACTACCTTTAACAGTATTTATTTTATAAACATCTTTTTCTTTTACATTATTAATTAAATAATCATAAATTGCTTGTTCTTTATTAGTTATTTCAACATTTAATTTAGAACTAACTAAAGCTTTTTGTTCTTTTTTGCCAGGACAATTTTTAATACATAAGCCACATCCTGTACAATCTAAAACGGAAATACCTAAACAATAATAACCACCTTTTGAATCTTTAAGACATTTATCTTTCACCATATCAGGAGCTTTTTGATACTCGTCTTCATTTAGTAAAAATGGTCTAATTACACCATGAGGACAAATTAGTGAACATTTATTACACATAATACAATTACTATTTATATAATGAGGAACCGTTTCGGCTACTCCTCTTTTATCTAAGGAACTGGTATCAGCTTGGAAATGACCATCAGGCATATTTATAAAAGCTGATACTGGTAAGTTAGATCCCATTCTTAAACGCATAGCTTCGTAAACATCATCTGTTTTACTTGGTAAATGTTTTTGATAATCATTATCTAATGTTATTTCATTAATGTAATCACTGGCTTGATCGATAGCTAAAAAGTTATTTTCAACTACTTCACTTCCTTTTTTGAAGTAACGCTCTTTTGCATATTCTTTCATTTTTTCTTTAGCTAAATTATAATCTAGTATTTCAGATAATTTAACAATTACACTTTCCATAACGGTACTTATTTTATTTTTTAATCCTATTTTACGTGATAATAACGAAGCATCAATTGTATAAAATTTGATATTGCGCTCATGGATAATTTTCTTAATTTCACTTGGGATAAAAGTATTAAGTTCACTTGCTGTTTTAGAAGTGTTTAAAATAAAGGTACCGTTTTTTTGAATATTAACAATTGGATTAATCGTTTCTAAATATGTATCCTTACTAACAACAACGGTTTTAGGATTATTAACGTAATAAGTTGATCTTATCGGTTCTTTTTTAAATCTTAAATGACTAATAGTCATTCCACCAGATTTTTTAGAATCATATTGAAAATACCCTTGAACATAATGTTTAGTATTATCACCTACTAATTTCATAATTGATTTTGAAGCACTAATCATTCCATCAGATCCGTAACCATAAATTAATAATTCATCTGAATCACTAATTTTTAATTCTTCTTCAACTTTTAAACTTAAATTAGTTACATCGTCATCAATTCCAATTGTAAAATCATCTTTTAATTCATTAGATAACATATCATAAACGGCTTTAATTTGACTTGGTGTTGTATCTTTAGAAGATAATCCATATCTTCCACCAACTACTAAAATTTTACGATTTTTTAAAACATTACAAACATCTAAATATAAAGGTTCTCTTGAGCCAGATTCTTTTGTTCTATCTAAAACAGCTATTTTTTTAACGGTTTTAGGTAATTGATTTAAAAAGTATTTTGAAGAAAAAGGACGATATAAATGAACTTCAATTAAACCAACTTTATAACCTAATTTAATTAAATAATCGATTGTTTCTTTGATTGTTTCGCAAACTGATCCCATAGCTACAATTACTTTACTAGCTTTAGGATGTCCATAATAATTAAAAGGTTTATAATCAGTTTTAGCCTTTTCATTAATCTTTTGCATATATTCATTAACAATATCTGGTACTTGATTATAAAAACTATTACGTACTTCAGTCATTTGAAAATAAATATCATCACCTTGAGCTGTTCCAATAGTTTTTGGCTTTAAAGGATTTAAAGCTTTACTCCGAAATTTTTCAATACTATCATAAGGGATAATATCTTGATAATCATTAGCTTCTAAAACATTTATTTTAGCTATTTCATGGCTAGTTCTAAAGCCATCAAAAAAATGAAGAAATGGAAGACTACTTTTTAAAGCAGATAAATGGGCAATAGCTGATAAATAGGCAGCATCTTGAACTGATGAAGAAGCTAAAAAGCAGAATCCTGTACTTCTAGTTGCGTATATATCTTGATGGTCACCCATAATACTTAAAGCATGTGTTGATAAACTACGTGCTGCTACATGAATAACAGCTGGTAACATCTCTCCTGATATTTTATACATATTAGGAATCATCAACAATAAACCTTGACTTGACGTATAAGTACTAGTTAAACATCCACTTTGTAAAGAACCATGGATAAAACCAGCCGCACCAGCTTCACTTTGCATTTCTACTACTTTAACAGGTCTTTTAAAAATATTAACTCTTTTTTTATTCCATTCATCGATATGTTCAGCCATAGGACTTGACGGTGTTATTGGATAAATACCGGCCAATTCAGTAAATAAATAAGATGTATAGCTACAAGCTTCATTACCATCAACGGTTATTGTTTTCAATTTTATCACTTCCTATTTTAATTATATAATAGCTAATTTTAATTATCAATGTTTTTTTTATTTTACCTTAAATAAATGTAAAATTGTGCCAATATTTTTTTACTTACCTATTAATTTTCTTTTAAATAAGGTATAATAAAGATAAAATAAGGGTGATAATATGGAAAAAATTATAGTTAAGTTAGATAATGTTAGTAAAAATTTCGACAAAGTTAAAGTAGTTAAAAATATCAATTTAAATATTAAGGATGGTGAGTTTTTAACTATCTTAGGGCCTTCAGGCTGTGGTAAGACGACTATTTTAAAAATGATAGCCGGTTTTTTTAATCCAACTGAAGGTCATATTTATATTGATGGTGAAGA
Organism: uncultured Bacilli bacterium; assembly: GCA_944368805.1. Taxonomy (GTDB): domain Bacteria; phylum Bacillota_I; class Bacilli_A; order RF39; family UBA660; genus CALVXC01. Next base: position 59,321 of record CALVXC010000001.1, on the reverse strand, counting down.
TATAGCCAAACTAGAACCATATCAAATTCCTGTTAATACTATTTTTCAAAATCATGCTTTATTTCCTCATTTAAATGTTCGAAAAAATATTGAATTCGGTTTAAAGATGAAAAAAATTTCTAAAAACAAACGTACTATTGAAGTCAATAAAATGCTAAAATTAGTTAAACTAGATAAATTAGATAATCGTTTGCCTATCCAATTAAGTGGTGGACAAAAACAAAGAGTAGCTATTGCAAGAGCATTAGTTAATCATCCGAAAGTCCTTTTATTAGATGAACCTTTAAGTTCACTTGATTTAAAACTTAAAAAAGAAATGATGTTAGAACTTAAAAAAATTAAACAAAATTTAGGAATTACTTTTATTTATGTTACTCATGATCAAGAAGAAGCTTTAACTATGAGTGATCGAATTGTTATTATTAATAAAGGTAAGATCGAACAAATTGATACTCCTGTTAATATCTATAATTACCCTAAAACTAAATTTGTAGCTGACTTTATTGGTGAATCTAATTTATTAAAAGGCATTATCACTAAAATAGATAATAATATCGCAACTATTAAAATAGGAAATATTGAAGTTTTAGCTTTAAATCAAATTAATAAAGTTAATGATAATGTTCACTTATTAATTAGACCAGAACAATTAAAAATAACCAAAACTAAGCCAAACAATCAATTTTTAAAAGGAACGATTACTGATCATCTTTATCAAGGCGATATTATTAAAACATTTGTAAATGTTGATGATTTATCTTTAAAAATTAATCGCTTTAACGAACAAGAATTACTTCCTTTAAATTCTGAAGTTTATATTTCTTGGGATATAGAAGATGCTTTAATTATTCAAGATTAGGGGTTGATATTATGTCTAAAAAATTACCACTATTAATTATGATTTTGCCGATTGCTTTCTTTATGGTGTTTTTAGTAGCATTACCATGTATTTATGTAGTGATTATTAGTTTTATGGAAAAAGGTATTTATGGTGGAATTGAATATATTTTTACTTTAGAAAATTATAAATTAATTTTAGAACCTTTATATCTTAAAATTTTTGCAAATTCCTTTTTTATCGCACTAGTTACAACAATTATTTGCTTATTAATCTCTTACCCTTTTGCTTGTTTTATTAGTCAAAAAAATAAAACTGTTCAAACCATTTTAATAACTTTAGTTATTTTACCGTTTTTAACTAATTCCTTAATTAGAATTCATGGCTTAATTATTCTATTAAGAGATGGTGGTATTATTAACAATTTTTTATTAAATATAAATTTGATTGATGAACCGATTAAATTTATGTACAATCAAACCGGTACAATTATTGGAATGGTTTATACTTTATTACCTTTTATGATTTTACCTCTTTATAGTAACATTTCAAAGTTAGATGCCAATTTAAACGATGCAGCTAAAGATTTAGGAGCAAATAAATTTAAAACTTTCTTACATGTTACTTTACCACAAACAAAATATGCGATTTTAGCCGGTAGTATTATGGTTTTTGTTCCTACTTTAAGTTACTTTTTTGTTTCCGATTTATTGGGTGGAGGCAAAACGATGATGATTGGAAATGTTATTAAAAATCAATTTTTAGTAGCTAGAAATTGGCCCTTTGGTGCAGCTTTAGCTATTTCAATTGTTCTTTTTACTTTAATAGTCGTTATTGTTTATCGTAAAATGGGAGGAAAAATGGAACAATTAGGAGGTGTATCTTATGAAAAGTAAACACCTTAAAAACTTTTATATCTTTTTGGTTTTATTATTTCTGTTTTTACCAATATTTATTTTAGTCGTTTATTCTTTTAACTCTTCTAGGTTAAATGTCACTTTTGAAAATTTTACTTTTGATTGGTATCTTTCTCTTATGGATAATGTTTCTTTATTAGAAGCATTTAAAAACACTTTACTTATCGCTTTTGTTTCAACTACTGTTTCAGTTATTATTGGAACAATGGGTGCGATTGCAATGCATAGATATCAATTTAAAACAAAAAAAGCTTTAGATACTTTATTATATATTCCAATTGTTATTCCAGAAATAGTCTTAGGTATTTCCCTACTTTCAATTTTCACTTTAACTAATATCGAGCTTAGTTTAATTACTATCACTCTTGCGCATATTACTTTCTGTGTTCCTTTTGTAGTGTTATGTGTTCGATCAACATTAAGTAGCTATGATGATCAAATTGAATTAGCAGCTATGGATTTAGGAGCAAATAAGTTTAAAACTTTATTTTATATAACAATTCCTAGTTTATTACCTGGAATTGCATCAGGTGCCCTACTTGCTTTTTCTTTATCGTTAGATGATGTTATTATTAGTTATTTTACAGCAGGACCTGGTAGTAATACCTTGCCTTTAAAAATATTCTCGATGATTAAAATGGGAATTACACCAGAAGTAAATGCTTTAACAACTATTATTTTACTCTTTACTATAATTGCTTTAAGTTTATTTATTATTATTCAAATTAAGAAAAATAAAAAAGGATGATTTAAATGAAAAAAATAAAGTTATTAGTTTTATTTATATTACTTTTAGGTTTAACTGGTTGTAATCAAAAATATGAAAATGGCGAAGTAAATGTTTTTAATTGGTCAGAATACATTCCTGATTCAGTGATTAGACAATTTGAAAAAGAATATGATATTAAAGTAAATTATAGCACTTATTCTTCAAATGAAGAATGTTTAGCTAAAGTAATGTCTTCTAAAACAGGAACTTATGATATATTAGTTCCTAGTGATTATATGGTTGATATTATGTTAAAAAAAGATTTACTTGAAAAAATAGATACTGCTAGTTTAACTAATTTTAGTAATTTGGATCCTAATTATTTAAATCAAAGTTATGATCCAAATAATGATTATTCTGTTCCTTTTATTGCTGGTGGTGTTGTAATAGCTGTTAATAAACAAAAGATCGAAGAAAATATTACTTCTTACAATGATTTATTGAATCCTAAATATAAAGATAGTATTGTTTTATTAGATGATGAACGAGTTGTAATTGGTATAGCTTTAAAAGCTAATGGCTATTCGTTAAATGATACTAATGATTATGCTTTAGCTGAGGCTAAGGAATTCCTTTTAGAACTTAAACCTAATATTAAATTATATGATAGTGATAATCCTAAAGGTTCTTTAATTACTGAAGAAGCTAGTATCGGCGTTATTTGGAATGCTGAAGCTGCTTTAGCAATAGGTGAAAATAGTAATATTGAAATTGTTTTTCCTAAAGAAGGTATTTATAAATGGATCGACAATTTCGTTATCAGTAAGGGAGCAAAAAATAAAGAAAATGCTTTAAAATTTATCAATTATATTTTAAATCCTGAAGTTATGAAGCGAGTTGTTACTTATTTTCCTTATAAAAATGTAAATCAAGAAACAAATAAATTATTAAGTGATTCTTATTTAAATAATGAAGCAATGAATATTCCTGATAGAATTATGAATAATGGTGAATTTGTTATCGATATTGGTGAAAATATTACAAAATATGATCGTTTATGGTCAGAAATAAAATAAGTTTTCTATTCTTAAAAGAAAACTTTTTTTCTTTAATTAGTAATATTTATATATTAAAACAAATAGCAAACTTTATTAATATATTATCACTTACAAAAGTTTACATTTTTTGACAACGATAATTAACTTTATTCTTTACAAGTATACTATATTATTATATATTTATAATAGATAGTAACAGTAGTTACTTATGAAAGGAGGAATTATGAAAACAAGTTTTATCGATACTCAAGACTTCACTAAAGAAGAATTACTTAATATTATTGATTTAGGATTATCGATTAAAAAACATTTAAAAGCTGGTAATCACTTAAATGTTTTATACCACAAATCATTAGGAATGATTTTCGAACAATCATCAACTAGAACGAGAATATCGTTTGAAACAGCTATGACCCAACTTGGTGGACATGCTCAATATTTAGCGCCTGGTCAAATTCAATTAGGAGCACATGAAAATTTAAACGATACAGCTCATGTTATTTCAAGATTAGTTGATATTGTAATGGCTCGCGTTATTAAACACGAAAGTATTGAAACATTAGGACGTGAATGTAGCATTCCTGTTATTAATGGTATGAGTGATTATAATCATCCAACCCAAGAGATGGGGGACGTTACAACGATGCTAGAACACTTACCCCCTAACAAAAAAATTGAAGATTGTAAAATTGTCTTTGTTGGTGATGCTACTCAAGTATGTGCTTCATTAATGATGATTATTACCAAACTAGGAGGAACTTTTGTTCATTATGGTCCTAAAGACTTCCAATTAAAAGAAGAATTTAGACAAATTGCTTTAGAAAACTGTAAAACTTCTGGTGGACAATTTTATGTGACTGAAGATGAAGATGAGGCTTTAAAAGACGCTGATTTTATCTATACTGATGTTTGGTATGGATTATATGAAGCTGAATTAAGTAAAGAACAAAGAATGAATATTTTCTATCCTAAATATCAAGTTGATATGGATATGATTAAAAAAGCTTCACCAAACGTTAAGTTCATGCATTGCCTGCCAGCTTCTCGTGGTGAAGAAGTTACTGACGAAGTTATTGATTCAGAATATTCAATTGTTTTAGATGAAGCTGAAAATCGTTTAACTTCAATTCGAGCTTTACTAGTATACTTCATGGGTAAAGAAAATGAAACAAGAGAAATAATAAAAAATAATTTAGAAAATTAGGAGTGTAAAATGAAAGATAAAGTTGTGAAAAAGAAAAAATTTCGTTTAGTCGATGCTATTTTAGCAACTGTTTGTATTACTTTAGTTGCTGAATCAGTTACACCATCGGCAGCGATTGGTAATTCCCAATATTTTTGGTGGATATTACTTATAATTGCTTTTTGCCTACCTTATGGTTTAATTTCTGCTGAACTTGGTAGTACTTTTCAAAGCGAAGGCGGAATGTACGATTGGGTTAAAAAAGCATTTGGTAAAAAATGGGCAGCACGTGTAGCTTGGAATTATTGGATTAATTTCCCACTTTGGATTGCTTCTTTAGCTGTTGCTGTTACTGATGTTATAATGAACATTTTTGATATTGAACTTTCAATAATATGGCTATTAGTTTTACAACTGGCTTATACATGGATAGTATCTTTATTAGGTACGCAAAGAATTGGTGAAAGTAAATGGATCGTTAATTTAGGAACTTTCTTTAAAATCGCCTTTATGGTAGGTTTAGGATTTTTAGGAATTTATGTTTTTATAAAAACTGGAGAAAGTGCGAATCCAGTAACTAGTGTAGCTGATTTATTCCCTAGTTTAGATTTGGCTGGATTATCATTTATATCAGTTATTATCTTTAATTTCTTAGGATTTGAAGTTGTAGCAACATTCACTGATGATATGGAAAATCCTAAAAAAGAAATACCTAAAGCGCTTATAATTGGTGGATCTTTAATGGCTTTATTCTATATTTTACCAGCAACTGGTGTTAATATTGCTATGACAACTGAACAAGCTGAAGCATCAGGAATTACTGAATCATTTGCTATTTTATTATCATCATTAGGGGTTAATGATGCTTTAATAAGAACAATTGTTATCGTTGTTGGTTTAATGTTTATCTATACAATGGTTGCTAATATCGTATCATGGTCATTTGGAGTTAACTCTGTTGCTAAATATTCTGCTAACGATGGTGGACTTCCAAAAAGTTTTGCTAAAACCAATAAAAAAGGTGTTCCATATATGGCCTCAATTATCAATGGTTTAGTAGCTACCGTTATCGTATTAATTGGAGTTATTTTAGGTGAAGTTAGTGAAAGTGCTTCTAACTTATTCTGGACTTTCTTTAGCTTTAGTTTAGTTACCCTACTTATGAGTTATATACCACTATTCCCTGCTTTCTTAAAATTAAGAAAAACAGATAAAACCCAAAGGGCTTATAAAGTTCCAGGTGGCAAAGTTTTAATTAATCTTATGACTTATATACCTTTAATTTTGTTAATAGCTGGTATTATCTTTACTTTATTTATCGATTTTACTAAAGAATCAATTATGGCTAATTTACCACTTATAATTGGTGTAGCTATATCACTTGTAATTCAAGAAATTTTAGCTTTCCGTGTTAAAAAGGAGATTCAATAATGAAAAAATTAAATACTACTCCCATAAAAGATGGTTTTAGAATGCCTGGTGAATTTGAAAAACATTCTCACACTTATATATTATGGCCAGAAAGAACTGATAATTGGCGCTTAGGCGCTAAACCTGCGCAAGAAGCTTTTATCAACGTTATTAAAGCTATCAACAAATACGAACCAGTAATTGTTGGAGTTAATGATACACAATATGAAAATGTTTTAGGATTAGTCCCTGAAAATGTTAAAGTTATTGAAATGAGTAATAACGATTCCTGGATTCGTGATTGTGGTGCAACATTTGTTGTTAATGATGAAGGTATTATGCGTGGTGTTGATTGGAATTTTAATGCTTGGGGGGGATTAGTCGATGGACTATATTTTCCTTGGGATAAAGATGATAAAATTGCTAGTAAAATGTGTGAACTAGAAGGGGTTAAAAGATATCGTTTAGATGACTTTGTTTTAGAAGGTGGATCAATTCATAGTGATGGTGAAGGAACGATTATGGTGACCGAAGAATGTTTATTATCTGAAGGTCGTAATCCTTCTTTATCTAAAGAAGAAATTGAAAAAAAATTATGTGATTATTTAGGAGCAAGCAAAGTTTTATGGATACCTGAAGGTATTTATAACGATGAGACTAATGGTCATGTTGATAATATGTGTAATTTTGTTCGTCCAGGTGTTGTTGTTTTAGCTTGGACTGATGATGAGTCTGATCCACAATATGAGCGTTCTAAAAAAGCATTAGAATATTTAGAAAATGAAGTTGATGCAAAGGGACGTAAATTAGAAATTCATAAGTTATTAATTCCTAATCCTGTTTTAATTACGAAAGAAGAAAGTTTAGGAGTTGATGCTGTTGACGGAACTTTACCACGTAATGAAAACGATCGAATGGCCGCTTCTTACGTTAATTATTACACTGTTAATGGTGCCATTATTCTACCAATATTTAATGACCCTCATGATGAATTAGCTATTAAAAAATTAAGTGAACTATATCCTGATCGTCAAATCGAAACGGTTTATGCTCGTGAAATATTATTAGGTGGTGGTAATATTCATTGTATTACCCAACAAGTACCTTATAAACATAAATGAGTCGTTTAGTTATTGCTTTAGGTGGCAATGCTTTAGGTAACTACCCGGATGAACAGCAAGCTAATATAAGAAAAACCGTTAAGAATTTTTTACCATTAATCGAAGCTGGACACGAAATAATAATTACGCATGGTAATGGTCCACAAGTAGGAATTATTAATTTAGCATTTGAAGATTCATATGAAAATGATGATATTCCTTATATGCCTTTAACTGAATGTACAGCTATGAGTCAAGGTTATATCGGTTATCATCTGCAAAAAAACTTAAAACAATATTTACCTAATCGTAAAATTGTATCATTAATTACTCAAGTAGTTGTTGATAGAAATGATCAAGCATTTAATGATCCTTCAAAACCAATTGGTCCTTTCTATTCCAAAGAAACAGCTTTAAGATTAGCCAAAACAACTAATGAAGTTTTTGCTTTAGATGCTAATAGGGGATATCGAAAAGTGGTTGCTTCCCCTATTCCTCAAGATATAGTAGAAATTGAAACAATTAAAGATTTATTAAAAACTAATCACATTGTTATAACTTGTGGTGGTGGTGGAATTCCTGTTTTTAATGAAAACAATAATGAACCAATTGCTGCTGTTATTGATAAAGATTTAGCTTCTTCTAAATTAGCTATTATGTTAAAAGCTGATTATTTAATTATTTTAACTACTGTTAATCATGCTGAATTAAACTTTGGTAAACCTAATCATCAAATTTTAGAAAAAATAACTACTAGTGAAGCTAAACAATATTTAAATGATGGACATTTTGCTAAGGGAAGTATGAAACCTAAAATTGAAGCAGCTATTAATTTTGTAAATGAAACAAATAATAAAGCTATTATTACTGGTCTAAATAATTTAAGTAATGCTTTAAATGAAATAGATTGTACAGTAATAGTAAAATAAATAAAAAAAATATATTAATTCTTATGGATTAATATATTTTTTATTTTTCAAAATCATTTAGAAAATCATCAATCGTCATCATTCTTTTATCAATTGTATCTAATGATATATCTTCAATTATTTCTTCATTTTCTACTTCAAATATGTTTTTATTTTCTAGATTTTTCACTTCAAATACATCTTTTAACAATTGTTTAGAAACAGTTGTACCTGTTGAATAACGATCAGCAATTGGTAATTCTGTTAATTTGATTAATTTAATTTCATCTTTCGTTTTTAAACCTAATTCGTTTTTATTACTAATAATAAAAGTTTTTAAAATGTAATATGGATTAGTTTTAACATCACGAACTATTAAAACACCTTTTCTCGCACGAGAAGTTTTTTCAAATTCAGATAATTTAACTCTTTTAGCTGTACCTTTGGTTGTAACAACTGTCAAATAGTCTATATTATCGAAAACAATTCCGTTAGTAACATAATCTTCCTTTAAAGTAATAGCTTTAACACCACTGGCTTTTAAACCAACAATCGGTATTTCACTAGTATTATAGCGTAAACCATAGCCCCGGTAAGTGGTAATAAATACTTGACTTCCTTTGTTATCTGTTACACTAACAACTTGATCATCATCTTTTAATTTCATACAAGTAATTGGTTTAGAATAACGACTAGCTTTAAATTCTTTTAAATTAGTTCTTTTTACCATTCCATTTTTAGTAAAAATCGTAATATTATAATTTTCTTCAAAATTGTAAACTGGTAAACTTTTAACTATTTTTTCATCACTAGACATTTTTATAACATTACTTACATGTTTACCTAACTCTTTCCATTTTAAATCAGGTAATTCATAAACTGGTATATATAAATAACTTCCTAAATTAGTAAATAATAATAGTGTATCCATAGTATTCATTTCATACATACCAATTATATAATCATTTTCTTTTAATTGTGGTAAATCTTCCGTTGCATTATAACTTCTTAAATTTGTTCTTTTTACATAGCCATCGTTAGTAACTAAAACAACACAATCTTCTTTAGTAATCATTTTCATCGTATCAATTTTGATTTCTTCGATTTCTTCTTTAATTTCTGTTTTTCTTTCTACTGCATATTCTTTTTTTATTTTACGAAGTTCTTCTTTCATAACATGTTTTAATTTGTCTTCATCGTGTAAAATAACTTCTAAACCAGCAATAACTATTTTTAAGTGTTCAAATTCAGCTTGTAATTCACTAACATCGGTATTAGTTAAACGATACAATTGTAGTTTAACAATAGCTTCAGCTTGTTTTTCCGTAAAATCATATTTTAAACATAAGTTTTTTTCAGCATCACTTTTATTTTTACTGGCTCTAATGGTTTTAATAACTTCATCTAAAATAGATAAAGCTTTAATTAAACCTTCAACAATATGCATTCTATTTTTAGCGAATTCTAAATCAAAAGCTGTTCTTTTTAAAATAACTTCTTTTTGATGAGCAATATAAGCATCTAATATTGCTAAAATACCTAAAGTCATAGGTCGACGATTAACGATTGCAACCATATTAAAATTATAAGAAACTTGTAATTCAGTATTTTTAAGTAAATATTTTAAAATAAAATCTTTATCAGCACCTTTTTTTAAATCAATAACAATACGCATTGGTTCTTCACGATTCGATTCATCTCTTATTTCAGCTATACCGTCTATTTTTTTATCAATTCTAATTTCATCGATTTTTTTAATTAAATTGGCTTTATTGACTTCAAAAGGAATTTCATGAATTATAATTTGTTCTTTACTTTTTTCTTTAACAAATTCAGTTTTAGAACTAACGATAATTCTCCCTTTTCCAGTTTTATAAGCATCACGAATACCATTTTTACCAGATGCTATACCACCAGTTGGAAAGTCTGGTCCCTTAATAATTTCTAAAATACTATCTAAATAACAATTAGGGCTATCGATTCGTTTAATCGTAGCGTCAATTACTTCCCCTAAATTATGGGGTGGAATATTGGTAGCATAACCAGCACTTATTCCCGTTGAACCGTTTACTAAAAGATTAGGAAATTTAGCTGGTAAAACAGTAGGTTCTAAAATAGTATCATCATAATTAGGAGCCCAAGTAACGGTTTTTTTATCGATGTCTTTTAATAATTCGTTACTTATTTTAGCAAGTCTAGCTTCTGTATAACGCATAGCTGCTGGACCGTCTCCATCAATTGAACCGTTATTACCTTGAACGTCAATTAAAATTTGATTTTGTTTCCACCATTGACTCATTCTTATCATGGCTTCATAAATACTTGAATCACCATGAGGGTGAAATGATCCCATGACAGCTCCTACCGTTTTAGCTGATTTTTTATAGGCATTATCATATGTGTTTTTATCACGATACATACCATATAAAATACGTCTTTGAACAGGTTTTAAACCATCTCTAACATCGGGTAAGGCTCTATCTTGAATAATTTCTTTAGCATATTGTCCAAAACTTTCTCCCATAATATCTTCTAGGGTATAATCGTAAATTCTATTAAGTACACTTTTCATTCTCTCACCTACTAAATTTATTGTTTTTATTTCCAATTACATCATACTCTGTATCATTATATCGCTCTATTTTAGGAAAGACTTCTTCTTGCCTTTTTATATTACTTTTAATTAAATCGTTTTTGACTTGTTGATATTCTTCTAGGGTATAATCAGGATTTTGAAATTTATATACTTCCATTGCAGCATCAATTAAAGTAACCCCACTTATTTCTTTTTCAGTATTTTCTTTTATATAAGTAAAAATACTTAAGTCATTTATAAGATCATTCTTTTGTTGTTCAGTCAATTTCAAGTAAAATTTTTTTTCTTCTAATCCATGTTTTTTTAATAAGTTTTCGTAAAATTCTTTATCAAAATATTTAAGATTATCCATAAAATGGGTTAAAACAAACTCACTTTTTTGAAATCTTTTTTGCAATTCTTCAAAACTATCAGAACCATACAAATCATCCTTTGAATACGTTATCAACTTGTCAAGTTCACGATCATGTGGAGTCATCAAAGAATAATTATAATAATTTTCATTCATTTTATTATCCCAAGTAGGATCGGCCACAAAATAACCTTTAATGTTATATTTAGGGTCATTTAAATAAACTAGCACTCTCGCATGACCAGCATTATAATTTTCTAATTCATTACCATTTAAAATAACTTCAACGACTGAATTAACTGCTTTTATTCCAATTCGACGTAATAAATCTTCTAACAATTTAGCAAAACCTAAGCAAACAATATATTTGTTATCTAATAATTCATATAATTTTCTTGACTGATTTAGATTTTCTTCGTTTTCTTTATATTGTTTAAATTTTTTAACAATATCATAAACAGCTAAATATTTTTCTAATGGTGATAGATTAGAATTTTTGATATTTTTTACTAATTTTTCTAATTTTGCTTCTTGTTCGATAACATATTTAACCGGATATTTTTCACGATTGTTTTCAACAAAAACATTATCAAATTGTTCAAAATATTCAAATGGAAAATCAAATTTATCTTCTACTTTAATTACGACTTCAACATTAGATAAATTAGAAATAACCTTAAGAATATTACGAAAATCATTATATTCAATACTTATTTTTTTCACTTGTTTACCAATATATTTTAAATTAGAAATTTCTTCTTCGCTTAATGGATCATAAAAATATAATACTTCATAATTATTTAAATCATGCCAATCATAACGTCCTACTAGATAATTAAGTGGTTTATAATTTAAATATGTAGGAATACTATCTTTTAATTTATCTTCCACTTCTTCAACAGTAATATTTTTAATATGTTGAATATAATTTAAATCTTTTTCTTTTAAAACATATGGTTCTCTTTTATATCCAAGCCTTATTTCGTTTAAATCTTTATTTTTAATTAGTTTAAATAAATCATCATTTATAATATTTTTATCAAGACTTAACTTATCACCTTTAAAATTATTAATCAATTCTAAAATAAATTTATCTATTTGTTCTTGATTATTTTTATAATAAGTTGGATTTATTTTTATTGTGTCATGTTCTAAAATTATGGGATTAGAAATTGATGTTTCATTAATTTCAACTATCTTATTAGGAGATTCATATACTATTTTGTCAACTAAACTAATCCATAATGCTTTTCCTTTAAATTGAAAATTATAATCATTAGGATTAATTAATTGACAATTATTATCTACTTCCCACAAATTTTTAGTATAAATTTTCTTTTCCATTAATCACCTACTAAACTATATTTACAGTTATTTATTTCTATTTTTTTATCTTAAATATATAACAATTATTATAACTAAATTGCATAATTATCTTCCAATGAAAATTCAACGTTTTCTTCAATCCAATCTTTTCTAGGTTCAACTTTATCACCCATTAAAACACTAACTCTTTTTTCAGCTAAAGCGCCGTCTTGAATATTAACTTTAATCATACTTCTAGTATCAGGATTCATGGTCGTTTCCCAAAGTTGATCACTATTCATTTCTCCTAAACCTTTATATCTTTGTAAACTAGAAATTGTTTTATGTTCACTACGTAATTTAGCTAAATCTTCATCACTCCAAGCATAATAAACTTTTTTATTAATAACAGCTTTATATAATGGTGGTCTTGCAATAAAAAGTTTCCCAGCTTCAATTAATGGTTTCATATAACGATAAAAGAACGTTAAAAGTAAAATTTGAATATGTGCACCATCAACATCAGCATCAGTCATAATTATAACTTTATCATAATTACAATCTTTAATATCAAAATCACTTCCTACTCCAGCTCCTACTGTATAAATAATGGTATTGATTTCTTCGTTTTTTAAAATATCTTCTAATTTAGTTTTTTCAGCATTAATTACTTTTCCTTTAAGAGGTAAAATGGCTTGATATTTTTTATCACGACCTAATTTAGCTGATCCTCCAGCTGAATCACCTTCAACTAAAAATAATTCGTTTTTGTTAGGATCTTTTTTCTGAGCTGGCGTTAATTTACCACTTAAAGCTCGTTCTTTTTTTCCTTTGTCTTTACCGTTTCTAGCTTCATCACGTGCTTTTCTAGCGGCTTCTCTAACCATTTTACTTTTAACCATTTTTTCTAATATTTTTGTTGATATTTCCTTGTTTTCTTCTAAAAAGAATTGTAACTTTTCACTAACGATACTTTCTACAACAGTTCTAGCTTCCGGAGTACCTAATTTACCTTTAGTTTGACCTTCAAATTGAAGTAAAGTTTCAGGTATTTTTAAACTAACAATCGCGGTTAATCCTTCTTTAGTATCGTTTCCTTCAAAGTTTTTATCTTTAGCTTTTAAATAGCCATTTTCTCTAGCATATTCATTGAATACTTTAGTTACAGCTGTTTTAAAACCTACTTCATGAGTCCCACCATCGATTGTTTTAACGTTATTAACAAATGAAATTAAATTTTCTGAATAAGTATCAGTATATTGAAAAGCTACTTCGACTTCGATTTTATCTTTTACTCCTTCAAAGGCAACTACTTTATGAAGTGGTTTTTTGTCTTCGTTTAAATATTCGACAAAAGCTTTTAAACCGTGTTCATAATGAAAAACTTCTTTTTTATTATCGGCTACATCTTCAACTTCAACTGTTAATCCTTTTAATAAAAAGGCACTTTCTTGCATTCTTTCGCAAATGGTTGTAAAAGAAAATGTTGTAGTTGAGAAAATTGTATCATCCGGCATAAAAGTAACTTTTGTTCCATGACGATTAGTTTTACCCAATTTCTGTAAAGGTATAGCTGTTTTCCCACCATCGATAAATTTAATATAATATTCATAACCATCTCTTTTAATAGTTACTTCTAAATATTTACTTAAAGCATTTACAACGCTGGCTCCAACACCATGTAGTCCACCTGATACTTTATAGCTTCCGTCTTCAAATTTACCACCAGCATGTAAAACAGTATAAATTACTTCTGGAGTTGACATTCCACTACTATGCATCCCGGTAGGAACACCTCTACCTTCATCTTCAACGGTTATACTTCCATTTTCATTAATTGTTACTTTTATTTTATTACCATAACCGTTAATTACTTCGTCAATGGCATTATCAACTAATTCCCAAATTAGATGATGTAATCCCCGTTTATCGGTTGAACCAATATACATTCCAGGACGCTTTCTAACAGCTTCTAATCCTTCTAGTATTTTTATTGAATTTTCATCGTATTTTGTCATCTTATCACCTTACTAATTATATCATAATTATTTGTTTTTTGTAAAACGAAAATGTTAAGAAAGTGTTTAAAAAAAAAGAGTTTAAAACTCTTTAATCACATATATCAGGTTTTGAAGTTTCTGAATTATTTAATATTCCTGTAGCCATACTAGTATAAATATAACTATCATTTTCTTTATTAACTACTACATAGTTTTGTTTACCATTAACTGTTAATGTATCGATATCTGCATTTCCATTACCAGCAATCCACATTTGATCTTGGGTTGGAGATGTAACATCATAGTTAACATTTAAAATAAGTTTTTCTTCATCATCATAACAATCAGCTATTATTTGACAACTATTGATAGTATAATTGCTTACAGTTGAATCGTTTTCTAACATTTGTTCAAAAGCCAGACAAGCTTTTTCATTAAGAGTTAATTCGTTATTATCATCACTTGTTTCTTCATTTGGTATTTCACAAATTTCTTCACTTTCAGAACACTTTTCTTTAGAAGCAAAAAAATTATCATAAACAATATAACTAGCTAAAGCTAAAATAATTAAAATTAATATAACAATAACTCCTTTATTACTTCTTTTCATGAGTTTACATCCTTTTACTTTCATTTGGATTTAAAGAATTACTTCTATTATTTGGATTTACTCTTTTAAATTCAATTTCATTTTTATTTTCTAAACCATCATATAAAGATTTTTGGTTAATCATATAAATTTCTTCAGTACTATTTTTACCCGAAATAAATTCAAATTCGTCGTTATCATTAAGATTAATAACAGTTATTGGTAATTTATTTTCTTTTAGGTTTCTTTTTTCAACTATTTGTTTAATTACATCTTCATTGAAATCAAAATCTAGATCAGAAGTATCAACATATTTATAATCGTGTTCCATCAAAGTACCATAATCAATTATAGCTCCCGTCCAATTATAAGTTTTATCTTCTTGTTGACCAATTTTAGCTTTACCTAACATAGATATAACTTCTTCTTTGGGTTTAGAAATTGTTTTTGGAACATTTTTTAAAATTCCTTCTAAAGACGTCTCAATTATTTCCCCCTCATCAATACCAAAAGGATAATAACTTACGTGATTTATTTCTTCTTTAGCTAACTCTTCTTTTTCATCTTCTTCATTATAATATATCGGATCAATATCAAATTTAACATCAGCAAACACTTCTGTTGTTTCTTGATTTTTAGCCTTTTTTATTGCTGTTTTTTCAACTTCATATATACCGTCTACCAATTCACTTTCTATAACGCTTTTTCCTATACATATTATTAATTTATCATTTGAACTGTTTTGAATAATTACAGCTTTATCATAAGTAGTTGTTTCTTTTAAGGTTTTAAAAATGTTATTAAAAACATCATAATTTTCACCATTTGATAATTTTTGGTTATAATTATCATCGTATATACCTTTTATAATATGCCATTTATTATTTCGCTTAATAAATATTCCCAACTCATTTAATTTCGAATTATCTATCATATATTCTGCTGCATATATCGCTTCTTCTAAATCAATTAATTTTGGTCTACTCATATATAACTACTCCTCACTATTATTTTTATCTTCTAATTTTACTAAAACTTCTCTTGGCTTAGATCCGTTATTAGGTCCAATTATTCCACGTTCTTCTAATAAATCAATTACTCTAGCAGCTCGATTATATCCTAGACGAAAACGTCTTTGTAAAAGTGAAGCACTTGCCTTTCCTTGGGTAATTACAAATTCAACTATTTCATTATATAAAGGTTCTTCTTTAGCATCATGTTCTTCAACCATAGTAGTTGCTTTCATCTCTTCATCGTCCATTGTCATAGTCTCATCATAATGAGCTATTTGTTGTTTAATAGTATGGTCAACTACAGCTTTAATTTCTTCTTCAGAAATAAATGTTCCTTGAACTCTAATTGGAGTGTTTTCACCTTGTGGTAAAAATAACATATCTCCTTTACCAAGTAGTTTTTCGGCTCCTGACATATCTAAGATGGTTCTAGAATCAATACTAGATGAAACAGCAAAAGAAATACGTGATGGAATATTAGCTTTAACTACACCAGTAATAACATCGGTTGATGGTCTTTGAGTAGCAACAATTAAATGAATTCCAGCTGCTCTAGCCATTTGGGTAATACGCATAATTGAATCTTCTACTTCTTTAGCCGCTACTAACATTAAATCAGCTAATTCATCGATAATAACAACAATATAAGGTAATTCTTTAATTTGTCCAGCTTCATCTAAAGTTTTATTTTTCTTATTTATATAAGCATTATAAGAAGCTATATTTTTAGTACCTGATTCACTAAATAAATCATATCTTCTTTCCATTTCAGCAACTATCTTTTTTAAAGCGATATTAGCTTTTTTAGGATCAGTTACAACTGGTGTTAATAAATGGGGAACTCCATTATACATCGATAATTCAACTTTTTTAGGATCAACTAGCACTAATTTGACTTCATCAGGTTTACTACGCATTAATAACGATATAATAATACTATTGATACAAACTGATTTACCACTACCGGTCGAACCAGCTACTAGTAAATGAGGTGTTTTATCAATTTCAACCCATATTGGTCTACCCATAATATCTCTTCCTAATGAAGCAAGCAATTTTGAATTAGCATAACTTTTAGGAATTGATTCTAATATTTCTCTAACGGTAACCATGGAAATACTTTTGTTAGGAATTTCTACACCAACAGTTTTTTTACCAGGGATTGGAGCTTGTATACGAACATCTTTAGCTGCTAAAGCTAAAGCTATTTCTCTATGAATTCCTAAAATTTTACTCATTTTAGTTCCTGATTTAACTTCCATTTCATATTGTGTAACAGAAGGTCCTACATTAGCAGCAACTACTTTTCCTTCAATACCAAAATCTGTTAATACTTGTTTTAAAATATTACTGTTTTCATTAATAACACTAGCATCATTATTATTGTTTTTGTTTTTTGTTGGTTTAGCTAATAGATTTAAAGAAGGATAAACATAACCTTTAGTTGAAATATCTTTAACTTCCTCTTTAACTTCAGTTTTTTCCTCTTTATTATCATTAACGCTAATTAATTCATCGACACTAGAAATAACCACTTTATTTTTTTCTTCGTATTTTTCTTCTCTTTTCTTAGCGTCTTCAAGTCGTTTTTCATTAAGCCTAATTTTATTATTTTCAATAATTTTCTTACTCTTGGTTTTAAACCAAGTACAAATATCATAAATAGATACTCCAGTAAACATAATTGCTCCACAGATAAGTAATACCCAAACAACTATTTTAGTTCCACCTACATCAAATAAAGCAACGAATAAAGCAGCAAATAATGCTCCTAAAATACCGCCACCTTGAATAGTAGCTGTACTATTGATAGCTGATAAGAAATTATTAATTGTTTCTTTCATTACTTCTAAACTAGTTATATCACTATTTGATATATAACTTATATGAGAAAAAATTAAAATCCCAGCTGCAAATATATATAAACCAACTAATCTAGATGTGAAAAAAACAGGCCATTTACGTTTAACCATAATATAAATTCCCGTTATTAAAACGGCTAATAATAAAATATTATACCAAGTACCTACTAGAAAAATCGAAAAAGCACTTATAAATTTACCAACAACTCCCATATTCATATAAGAACTACCAAAACCAATAATGGCAATTAAAATTAATATAATTCCGTTTAACTCGATTTGATATCCTTTAGTTTTTTTTGTCTCTTTACGTTTTTTCTTTTTTGCCATATTTACCTCCAAGATTATTACCTAAAATAATTATATCACGGATTAAAAAAGTTGTAAATTAAAAAGGTACTAATTATTAAAGTACCCTTCTAACTGTTCTTCAATTCTAATAAGTTGATTATATTTACAAGTTCGATCAGTTCTTGATAAAGAACCGGTTTTTATTTGTCCTAAATTAAGTCCCACTGCTAAATCTGAAATTGTTGTATCTTCAGTTTCACCACTACGATGAGAAATTATCGTCTTATAATTGTTATCTTTAGCTAACTTAATTGTTTCTAAAGTTTCGGTAATTGTTCCTATTTGATTTACTTTTAATAATATAGCATTACCAGCTTTTAGATCAATTCCTTTTTGTAAATATTCTTTATTAGTAACAAATAAATCATCACCTACTAATTGAATTTTATCACCTAATTTTTCGGTAATTAATCTAAAACCTTCCCAATCGTTTTCAGCAACAGGATCTTCAATTGAAACAATTGGATATTTTAAAACTAGCTGTTCATAAAAAGCAATCAATTCTTGCGTTGTTAGTTCTAATCCATCACAATGATATTTACCGTCATAATAAAATTCACTAGCTGCTACATCGATAGCTAAATTAACATCTTTCCCTGGAATGTAACCAGCTTGTTTAATAGCTTTTATAATAATTTCAAAACCTGCACTGTTGTTATCTAAATTAGGAGCAAACCCTCCTTCATCACCAACATTAGTATTATAACCATTTTCTTTTAAAACTTTTTTTAAAGTATGGAAAACTTCACTACCAATTCTTATTCTTTCTTTAATAGAAGGAGCTTGTGGTATAATCATAAATTCTTGAAAATCTAAATTATTGTCCGCATGCGCACCTCCGTTTAAAATATTCATCATTGGTTTTGGTAAAATAGTACCATTACCGATATATTTATATAATGGTAATTTTTTGGCTAAAGCGGCTGCTTTTAGACTAGCCATTGACACACCTAAAATAGCATTCGCACCTAATCTACTTTTTGTTTTTGTACCGTCTAATTTAATCATAGCTTCATCAATTTCTTTTTGGTTAAAAACATCCATACCTACCACTAAGTTTTTTAAATCATTATTGACATTGTTAACAGCTTTTAAAACACCTTTACCCAAGTAACGATCACCACCATCTCTTAACTCTAAAGCCTCTTTTGAACCAGTCGAAGCACCTGATGGAATACTAGCCCTTCCGATAATACCGTTTTCCAAAATAACATCAACTTCTAAAGTGGGATTACCTCTTGAATCTAAAATTTCTCTCGCTTTAACATTTTCTATTTTCATAAATACCTACTTTCTAAAATAATTTTATCATATTTAGTTATTTTTGTCATTATAGTATCATTAAAAAAAGTTATCGCTTATGATAACTTTATTTAGTTAAGGTTTTATTTGATTTATTTAAATCATAATTTAAAATAGACGAGAAAATACTTTCATTATTATCTAATTCTTTAACAAATGAACCATTACAATATAAATAGCAATGATTATCATTTGTTTTTGTTTCATATAATGTTTTACCATTACCATTGATAATACTTTGGTGAAAATATATTTGCCCTTCTGTAAAACAAACTTTACAAGCAATTGTTTCATTTGATTTATTATAAATTTTAGCATTTATAACTTCTTGTCCTGTTTCAAAATAATCACGTCTGATTTGTGAAGTTATTAAGTTACTTCTAGTTTCAAAAGTTTGATAAAGACGATTTATATCGCATTCTCCACTTGGACCATCTTCACTATAAAGCGAAATTCCCGATAACCCATTATTTGTTTTATAATCTAAAGAATTATTCTCGGTTGCAAATTCAAAAATAGCTTGTAATTCTTGCAAACAATTTTTACTAATTTCACAACCATAATAAGACATAATTTGTTTTAAAAACATACAACCACCTCGATGAAAGGTATTATAGCTAATTAATGGTTAAAAGTCAATTTATCTTTAAAAAATTATTTATCTTTTTCAGTTTCTTTTATTATATATAGTGGTCTTTGTTTAACTTCTAAATATGCTTTTGAAAGATACATTCCAATAACGCCAAGAAAGAATAATTGTAAGCCACTTAAAAACATTATAATACACGCTAATGAAGGCCAACCACTAACAGGATCTGACCAAACAAGTGTTTTAACAATTATTACAATAATTGCAACAAAAGCAATTAAACAAAATAATATACCAATAAGCGCGGATAAAACTAGTGGAGTTGTTGAAAAGGCCACCATTCCTTCCATTGCATATTTAAAAAGTTTAATAAAGTTCCATTTCGTTTTACCAGCTACTCTAGCAGGTGTTTTATAATCTATCCATTTTGTTTTAAAACCAACGAAACTAAAAATTCCTTTAGAATATCTATTATATTCTTTCATTGATACTATTGCATCAACCATTTTTCGGCTCATTAATCTAAAATCTCTAGCTCCTGCTACTTGTTTAACTGATGATAATTTATCGATAAATTTGTACCAACAATTGGTAAAAAATTTCCTTATTATGGAATAATCATCATGACTACTAGTATAAAGAGCGACACAATCATAATCTTCTTTTTTTATTATATCATACATTTTTATAACCATTTCAGGAGGATCTTGCATATCAACATCCATAATAGCTACAAAATCACCAGTTGAACTTTCTAAACCTGCATACATTCCGGCTTCTTTTCCAAAATTTCTTGAAAAAGAAATATATCTAACTCTTTTATCTTTTGAATTAAATTCTTTTAATAATTTAAGTGTCTTATCACTACTACCATCATCAATAAATAAAAATTCAAAATCAACATAATTCATTTTTTTACTTACTTTACAAATTTCTTCGTAAAATATTGGTAAAGATTCTTCTTCGTTATAACAAGGGACAACTATTGATATTTTTTCCATACTACTTTTCACTTCCTTTAAATACTAAATATTTACTAAATAAATAATTTGTTACAATGACAATTATTTGAACCAATATTTTTATAATAGTATCATTAAACATTAAAACTGATACTAATATAAACATTAAAAACATATCAATTAATAAAGAAGCAATTCTTGATAAGTAAAAACTTAACATTTCTTTAAAAAGAGAATTATCAGTTTTAGCAAACACATACTTTTTATTGGTAATATAAGCAAATAAAACGGCTATAAACCACGATATAATATTAGCCATTTGAAGCTCTAAGGCATTATTTACATCTAAAAAAGTATTAGTTGTAATAAAATATATTGCTAAACTTACAATTGTTGTTAAAAAACCAAAAATAACATATAAAGTCAATTCTTTATATTTTTTTATAAAGTTTATAATTTTTTTATTTTCTAAAATTAAAGTTATAAACATTAAAAATAAACCTAATAATGATAAAATAAGCCCCTCTTTATAAAATGGTGAATTATATTCTATTTTGATACTATGTTCTCCTTTAGAAACTTTAAACCCTAAAAAGGCTTGATTAACTTTTTCAGTCTTAACTTCCGTACCATCAACATATGCTTTAAATCCTTTATCATAAGGAATAGATGTAATAACATAAGAGTCGCTTTCTAAAGATGTTTTACCAGTAATAATACTTTTTTCTTTATCGATATTTATATTTTGTAAAGCTTCATATTTAGGTAATACTTTATCCATAGTATATAGATGAATATTAGAAATATTATACTTACCTTTAGTCATTTCGATATCAAGACTAGTAATTTCTTCATCTACATAAATTACATATTCAAATGTTTTGTTATTATTATAATAATACCAATCTTTAGAAGTTAATTTATTTTTAACACCATTAATAGTAATACTCCTATCACTATCAGTATCATTATCTATATCAAACGAAATAATAAGATATTTATTTTTAATGGATTCGTTTAATTGATAATTATAGTTTACTTTTTTATCAATATTAATTTCATACGTTTGTTTTAAATCCAATTTAATTTTTCTTATATTAGTTTCATATTCTTGGTTATTTTCTGTTTCTAAAACAGGATATTTTAATAAATACTCAACATTATAAGGAAAGGATAAATCCTCATATTGTTTTAAAGAACCTAATGTGTTGACGGTATATATGATTGGATAAGCATTTTCATTATAATATAAAGCATAGTTTTCACTTTCTTTTATTTTTTCATAACTTACTTCTTTATTCTTTTTAGCAACTATATATTTAACCCCCATAAAAGAATTAAATAATTCATTAGTATTACCGTCTATAATAAATGAATTACGATATGGAATATTATTTCCAAATTCAAAGTTATAAAATTGATAGTAATTAGAGTTATAACTTGATGAATAAATGGTTGAACCATAATAATTTTCATTCCAATATTTATTGACGTTTCGATTAGAATTTATTTCAACATTAGTTCTATAAAAATCATCATTTTCTATATAATTGATTAGTTTTTCTATTTCTTCGTTTTGGTTTTGTTCTGTTTCATATTGCTCTTTAGTTATATATTCAGAATTAAGATTATTAAATATATTTAAAGTTATTAATATAATCATTAACGGAATAAATAAAATTTTATATTTTTTCTTTTTAATAAAGAAATATAAAAAGATAAAAGTTAAAATAATATCGATTAGAAAAATAATTAGAAAAATGTTTTTTAAGTTCGTAACAATTACTAGTAATACAATTAAACTAGTTATTAAAAGCATTTTTTTATAATTAATATTATTATCGTAAATATTTTTAATAAATGACGCTGAAGAAATAATATATAAAATAATAAATGGTATTAAAACTTTACCCCTAATATATAAAAATCCATTTAAAACATACATAAAAATTGGAATAAAAGTAATAATTAATAGCGCTAAACTTAAAAAGTAATCTTCTTTTTTTGTTTTTTTAAGGCACATATTTCCTATGATAGAAATAATGAAAAAACTAGATATTCCCATACTATAAGAAGAATACATGCTTTCGTTTATTTGAAATGAAAATAAATCTAATAAATTAATATTTACATTAGTTATTCTTCTTGAATTTATAATTGTATAAAAAGTTGGTAGTAAAATAAAACAAGCTAATAAAATAGGAATTATAACACGTAACATAGCTTTAAAAAAGTCTTTTATAAATGATTTTAGATTATCATTTTTTTTGATTAGTTGATATATACCGTATATAGCAATTACTAATATAGAGGTTGCTCCATAATAATAATTAGTAAGCAAAACTAAAAAAATACTAATCATAAGTAAAAATGATTTATTATCTTTTACGTACCTATCAACACCAAATAAGGACATAATCAAAAAAGGAAAATACCAAACAAACATGATATGATAATGCGAATGAAAAATAATTGGTGATAAAGTCAGAAAAGCTAAACTAGAAAATAAACATATTTTTTTAGAATAATTATGCGAATCTAAAAATTTAAAAATTAATATAGAAGATACTATTTGAATAATAATACTAATAGTAGCAATATAAACTTTCATCGGCACAAATGGTAATAAATAAGATAATAAAATAAAAGGGTTCATAAGGCCGTAATAGCTAAAATTAAAAATATTTTGTCCAGCTCCTAAATTAAAAGCAAAATTAGGAATTAGATTTCCGGTTTCATAAAAAAGTTTTCTAAAATAATCAGGAATTACAGTATGTTGACTATTCCAATCACCTAAACAACCAAATATGTTATTTACTCCTAATAATATACTTGTTAATATTAAACCATACATTATAATAATAAAATAATACTTCCTACTTCTCACTTCTTAAACACCTCAATATCGTATAATTATATAATAAGTTAAAAATAAAGTCTATATATTTATAGTTGCAATTGTAATAATATTGGTTGCTTTTTAATATAAACTTTATTTATATTATATCACGACTAATAATGATAGTAAATTGATATGAGAAATCTATATTTTTACATATAGTCTATAGGGATTTAAAAAAAATAGTTTGCCATTTAAAAACATAATTTCAACTCAAACTAAAGTTTTTGTTTAATTATGTTTTTATTTAACTAATAAATTTTTATAATTTTTTTCAATTTTTAATTTTTTTTAACTTTCTATTTGATCTATAATTTCTTTACCAGTCATTTCACAAGGAATATTAATTCTTCTGATGTAATCTTTATCAAAATCTTTAAAGTTATTTATTCCAATATCATATATTTGAAAATCAATACCATTATTTTTTAAAGCACGTACTGTTTCATTTGTATATGCTCCATAAGGATAGGCAAAAGCTTTTAAATCTTTTTTACCTAAATGTTGTTCGATGATTTTATAGGATTCTTTTACATCATCACGTATTTCTCTAACTGGTAGTTTATTGTAAAACACATGTTTTTTACTATGACTAAATATTTCTACAAGGTTACTATTTTGCATTTCTAAACATTCATCCCACCCCAAGTATTTTTTACCATTTATTTCTTTGCCAATATTATCAGTTACTATAAAAATAGAAGCTTTTACATTATATTTTTTTAAAATTGGATAAATATATTCATAATTACTATAATATCCATCATCAAAAGTTATTAAAAGTGGTTTTTTTGGTAATTCTATTTTACCACTATCAGAAGAAGCTAATTCACTCATAGATATTATTTCATAACCATTATTTAAAAAAGTTTTTATATTTTCTTCAAAACTTTCTTTAGTATTTATATAATTAAAATTATCGGGATCACTATCAGGTACTGTTAATACAAAATCATGATAAAGTAAAATAGGAATTTTTATGTTTTCTCTTTGATTGTATTTATAATATTTAAAAATTAACCCACTAATAATTAAAATAATAATGATTAAAAATACTATTGTTATTTTTTTTATGTTCAATTTTAATTCACCTCTATTTATCATATTCATTTTATTCTTTCTTTGACACTATACCATTTTTGAATAATCATCATATGATACTATGAGGTGAAAAAAATGTTTTTAATATCAATTATGACTGCCCTATTATATTTTATTTGTACAATCGGAATAAATATTAATTGGATCAATGATATAGCATGTTATTTAGGATATTTTTTAGCTTTTTATCTAGTAATATTTATAGCTTTAGTTCCAGGGTTTAAATTTATTTTTCCCATTTATCGACCTTGCGCTTCTTATTTTTGTACCACTTGGACTAATTTTTTTGATTTTAGGAAATCCATTATTAATTGGTTTAATATCTTTACTTGTAATTCCAATGGGATTACTACTTTGTTTAATAATTGAAATTAGAAGAAAAAATACATTAAAAGAAATCGATTGTAAATTAGAAAAAAGAAGTATCATTGCATTTATTATTTATATTTTATTATACGCATTTATCCTATCTATTCATTGTTTAACTGGATATATTTCAGAATTAATGAATTGTAAGAAAAAGTGGTAATATTTTTACTTCTTTAGTTAAAATTAAATTATTTACAACATTTTAATTTTAAACAATTATAAAGACGACTTTGGAATGTTTTTAACAATTTTTCAATTACATTATTAATACATAAATATTAAATATTTATAATTTATACTTTAAAATAGAGATTTTAAGTAAATAAAAATGCACATTATTTCAAAATGTTGTGCATTTTTTTCTTAATAATTTTTGAACAATCACTGTGTATTTTATTTAATTTGGTGCAAGAGATGGGACTTGAACCCACACGAGATAACTCACAAGCCCCTCAAGCTTGCGTGTCTACCTATTCCACCACTCTTGCACTTATAATAATTATATCATAAACAATAAAAAAAGAATAGATTTTACTATTCTTTTAAGGCTTTAAACATTTTCTTCCATAAACCATTTGATGAATAATTTAATATTCCTGCTTTATAAATTCTCAATCCATATTTAATTAATAAGAAAATGGTAACAATCATTAAGCCAATTGAAATTAAAATATCAACTAAACCAATTTGACCTAAAATTAATAACGATGGCGATAAAATAGCAGAAATAAGTGGAATATAAGAAACTACTTTAATAAATATTGACCCTTCAAATAAATTAGCGCTCATGGCTAAATAAAAACCGATAAGTGAAATAATCATAATTGGTGTTTGTAGTTGTTGAAAATCTTCAATATTAGTAGTCATCGATGCTAAAACACCAGCTAATAAAGCATAAGCTATAAAAGTTAAAAGCATTAAAATTAAAGATACAATAATAAAATAAACTAAATTATCACCAAAACCATTTTGTAAAATATTAGATATATCAATATTTAATTCACTACCTAATTTAGATAATAAGCTTTCTTGCGTAGTTAATTTTCTAATTAATATTCCAACTCCACCATAAATAACTAATAATAGTCCTTGTAATAATACAAATAAATTACCAGCTATTACTTTAGAAAAGAAATGCGTAACTGGTGAAACGTTAGAAATAATTATTTCCATTCCTCTTGTTGATTTTTCATCATTAACTTCAGCTCCAATCATTTGGACTAGAAAAATAGTCAACATGAAAAATGGTAGAATAATAACTGGAAAAACTGTTGTTAATAACATTTCAGCGTTTTCACTTTCCGATTTTTTACTTTCGTCTAAATAAACACGATCAACTTCAATCGGATTATAAATACTAGCTAATTCTTCAGGTGAAATACTAGAATTCATAATAGCTAAAGATGTTTTGGTATTATTAATAGCTGTATTAATTAATTGATAATCGATTGTATCAATATAACCGTCAGTAATTAAAGTGGCTGCTAGGGTGTTTTCAGTATCATCATTTAAAACTAAAACGATGTTTTTATCATCTTCTTCAATAAGTTTTTTTCCTTCTTCAACACTTTTTTCATATTTAACAACTTCAAAACGGCCCTCATTATCAAAACTTTCACTTGCTTCATTTAATTGGGTTTGAAAAATATCATATGAATTATTAGTATTATCGATAACATAAATTTTATCTTTGGAATCAAAATCACCACCAAAGAAATTAATAATACTATCGATATTAGCTATACCAATAATAACTATAGCTAATAAAATATTAGCTGCCAAAAACCATTTAGTTTTAATTTTTCTTTTTAAACTGACACTTGTTAGAAAACCAAGTTTACTTTTCATAGCTTTCACCTACTTTCGCTACAAAAATTTCATTTAAAGATGCTTCTTCAACAACAAATTTAGTTATATTACTACCCTTACTAACAACTTTAAATACATCATCAATTATTTCTTTACCAGCAATTTTAATTTCAATTTCATCAGCTTTATCAATAACTTCATTAACGCCTTTTATTTTTTTAATTAAATCTAAATCAATATTCCCTTTAACAAAAATATTCTTTTTACGATAATCTTCTTTAATATCTTTTAAATAACCTTCAATAACTGATTTACCCGCTACTAAAATAACTAATTTTTTACAAAATAATTCAACATGTTCCATTCTATGTGATGAAAAAATAATCATACTTCCTTTATTAGCCATTGTGACAATTTCACGTTTAAACAATTCAACATTTAAAGGATCTAAACCAGCAAAAGGTTCATCTAAAATAAGTAATTTAGGTTCATTAATTATTGCATTAATAAATTGAATCTTTTGTTGATTACCTTTAGATAATTCTTTGATTTTTTTGTTCTTATATTGTGGTATATCAAATCTTTCTAATAAATAATCTAATCTTTCGATTATTTTATCTTTACTCATTCCTTTTAAAGTTCCATAAAAAATAGTTTGTTCTAAAACAGTCATTTTAGTTAATAGGCTTCTTTCTTCTGTTAAAAAGCCGATTTTATCACTGACACTATAGTCTATTTTTTTTCCATCTAAAGTAATTTCCCCTTCAGTCGGATTTAAAAGGCCCATAATCATTCTGAAAGTTGTTGTTTTTCCTGCTCCATTTAATCCTAAAAGTCCAAATATTTCGCCTGGTTTAACAGTAAAAGATAAATTATCAACAGCTTTAAAATCACCATAATATTTTGTTATATTCTCTACTTTTAACATACTAACCTCCTATTTGATTAATCTAATAATATCGTTATATGTAACAGCAATCATTAAAATCATTAATAAAATAAAACCGATACTATGAATAATGTTTTCAACCTTAGGATTAACAGGGCTACCTTTTATTTTTTCAATTATTAAGAAAAGTAAACGTCCCCCATCAAAAGCTGGAATAGGTAGAAAATTTAAAAACCCAACATTAATACTTAATAAAGCTGTTAAATAAATTAAATTAACAAAACCAGCTTGTGCACTCTCACCAACAATACTATAAATACCAACTGGACCGGCTAAATTATTTAAACTTAAAGTACCGGTAATTAAATAGCCAATAATTAAAGCCATTTGACCAATTAAACCAAAGAATTTAGTAAAAGCGTATTTTATTGAAGCAACAACACCATATTCCTTACTAGCATCCATAGCAAAACCATAAGTATAACTTTCTTCTTCTTTGCTAGGTGTTATTTGAATTTTTTTACCTTTATCAGTTACTAAAGATATTTCATCACCGGTATTAACTTGCATTTCTAATAAAAAATGATCGATTGAACCAACTTTTTTCCCGTTAATTTCAGTTATTAAATCGCCTTTTTGTAAGCCAGCTTCATAAGCTGGACTATTTTCTACTACTTGACCAATAATTGGTTTATTAGTTGATACACCGTTAATTAAGCCAACAATAAAAAGAAGTAAAATAGCAAATATAAAATTGAACATTACTCCAGCTACAATCGTTAAAAATCTAGAGTGCCATGGTTTATTTAACATTTGATTTTCTTTAGGAACTTTATCATCAACTTCAATTTGTTCCCCAGCCATTGAAACATATCCCCCGATTGGAAATAGTCTAAGACAATAATCTGTTTCATCGTTTTTACGATTGAACTTAAAAATTCTAGGTCCCATACCTAAAGAAAATTCATAACAATGAATTTTGGCTTTTTTAGCAAATAAGAAATGACCGAATTCATGAATAAAAATGGTCACTCCTAAAATTAAAATAAAATATATTAGTGTCATATTCTCTCCTTTTATAACATATTAATAAAAAACATAAAACCTAACATAATGAAAATAATACTATCAAAACGATCTAATATTCCACCATGTCCTGGCATAAGGTTAGAAAAGTCTTTGGTGTTAAAATATCTTTTAATGGCTGAGAAGATTAAATCGCCAAATTGACCAATAATTGATAAGAATAAAGTTGTTCCAATAATAAGTGGTAATGAAACTTCTGGATTAATAACAACTACGTAAAACATTACCCCAATAAATGTTCCAAAAACTGTTCCACCAATCATACCCTCCCAGGTTTTTTTAGGGGAAATTACTTCTAATAATTTATGTTTACCAATTAAAATACCAGTAAAGTAAGCAAAAGTATCGGTCATAATCGATATAAGAAATAAATAGATTAATATATTTAAACTAGTTTCTCTGATTAAAATAAATAATGACATAGATATCGAAATAAAGAAAATACCACCGATTAAATAAAAGGCATCATTTACACTGAATTTTTTACGATCATGGTATAAAACAGTTGGTATTAAAAACATAATAAATAAACCAGCTACTAATCTATAATCCATCGTAAAAACATCAGTTTTGTTAGTATTTAAAAGCATTATTATGGTTAATAAAATATATGAAATAAATTTAATAAAATTAGGGATTTCTTTTTTATTATTTTTAACACCTAAAAATTCTTTTAAAGCTAAAATTCCTAAAATATAAATAGTAATATTGAAAATCATACCTCCGTATAAAAATATAGGAACTAAAATAGCTAAAGCGACAATCGCACTGATAATTCTTGTTTTCATTTTATACCTCCAAATTTTCTATTACGTTTATTGTATTCTAAAATAGCTAAATCAAATTCTTTTTCGTCAAAATCAGGAAACATTGTTTTAGGAAAATAAAATTCAGCATAAGCTACTTGCCATAACATAAAATCACTTAATCGTTGTTCACCACTTGTTCTAATAAGTAAATCGATTGGTGGCAAATCATGATATAAATATTTATTAAAAGTTTCTTGATCTAAATTATTAATATTATCTTCTTTTATTTTTTCTAAAGCATCTATAATTTCGTTTCTAGAACTATAATCAAAACAAATATTAAATATAGCGCTTGTATTGTTTTTTGTTTGTTCAACAATATCATCCATAGCTTTTAAAACTTTTTCACTAAAATGATTTCTTCTTCCTGAAAAAACTACTTTAATATTGTTTTTTTGATAAAAATCCTTTTCTTTAAAAAAGTTATTTAAAAATAAATTTATTATATAATTAATTTCTTGTTTAGGACGTTTAAAGTTATCGGTTGATAAAGCATATATACTTAAAACGTTAACACCTTTTTTAAAGATATATTTATTTAGTTTTTCTAAATTTAAATAACCAGCTTTATGTCCTTCACTTCTTGATAGACCTTTTGAAGTAGCCCATCTTCCATTTCCGTCCATAATAAGTCCTACATGATTAGGTATTTTTAATTTATCTTCCATATTCAAACCTCATTAATATTATAATATATTTTTGTTATTTATACAACTAAAAATGTAAAGAAAAAAGACAAGGACTTGTCTTTTAAAAAGAATCGATATTAATTCTAACTTTTAGTAATTTAATATTTCCTAAAATTTTCAAAATATGGTTCTTATAACAGATAAATCTTTCACGTGAATTTTTTCAATGTAATCAAATACAAATTCATTATAAAGAATAAATTCTTTTTTAAATTGTTGTAAATTATTTGGCTCATTTAAAATACGATTAATATTAAATTTGGAAAAAGCCACTTCCTTTATTATTTGAAAAAATATCAAAAGTAGAAATATCATTTATAAAATAAATAACATTACCGTATTCCTTTTTCAAGATGTTGAATAATTTTCCACAACATCATTACCATTAAATGTTATATTAATTTCATAAATTACCTATACTTTTTTTCTAAGAAAAGCCATAATTTTCAATAATAAATTTTTTTGCTTCAATTGGAAAAAGATTAATCTTATCAAGATTGTTTATAGGAATTTTCATAGGAATATATTCCCCATTAGTAATTCTAGCATTACTGGAATATTCAGGACCATTTCCTGTACCAATTATCCCATCAATTATTTTGCACTCATAAAACAAACTAAGTACATTGTTTTCTTCTAATTCAAATTTTAATTTTCCAACATCAACTATTACCCCTAATTCTTCCAGAATTTCTCTACGAACACATTGAATTTGATCTTTATCAGATTTTTCCAATCCACCTCCCGGAAAAACATAATATATTCTATCAGGTTTAATTCTTTTAATAACAACAAGTTCATTATTATCTACTATAATTCCTCTAACCCTTATATTTTCTTTTCTCATTTCAAAACTCTCCTTCCAATATATATAATAATTAACAATTCAATCTTTTTATTAAATTTTAATTAATTATAACTTTTCACCATTTTTTTCAACTTTTTATAATTAATATTATTTGTATGCATATAAAAATAATGAACTAAATAAAAGCTATAAAAATAATCATCTTTATCCATAGTTCTAATATCAAAAACACACAATAGTCTCATTACAATAAAATATCTAATACTATCTTCTATCTTAATATTGTTTTTTTTCAATATTCTTATATATTTCATTATATATTCTTTTCTGATTTTACTAGTTTTGATACATATATTCATAATTATAGAATCATCTGAATATTTAACATCAAGTTTAGATTTAAACTTATTTAAATTTTTAATAGATATTTAATGATTGTGATATAAACTTAAATGATATTTAGAGCAAAAATAATTATCATAAACTAAAATTAAATTAACATTGTCAAATAATCTTACATAACTGAATTATAACCAGCAGTTTCTAAATCAAATAAACAAGGACTTATAGAAATATTCAATGTATTTGGATCGCCTTGTGTAAATACACAAACTTGTTGTATTATAAGTAGTGTTAATGGATAGATTTTACCAATGCTATTTTTATTTAATAAAAACGACATAAGTTAATACAATGTAATTGAACTATAAACATTAAAATGAACAAACTTATGTCTATTAATAATTATATACTAAATTTATTAAATATTAAAGATGAAAATATTAACATTATTACAGAATGTAAAGAAAAAAGACAAGGACTTGTCTTTTAAAAAGAATCGATATTAATTCTAACTTTTTTTTCGCCATTAATATAAGCAGCAGCTTGAACAATCGTTCTAATCGCATTAGCGATTTTACCACCACGACCAATAACTGCTCCCATATCACCATTATCAATCATAACTTGAATGATAATATAATCATCTTCATCATCAAATTGGCGTACTGATACCATTTCTGGTTCTTTAGCAACGTTTTTAACTAAATATTCAGTTAATTCTACTAAATTCATTATTTTTCTTTCTTAGTCATTTTAGAATCATGAAATTTTTTCATAATGCCTTGTTTACTAAATAAATCTCTTACAGTATCAGTAGGAATAGCGCCATTATTTAACCATTTTAAAGCTAATTGTTCATCAATTTTAACTTCTGCTGGATTAGCAATTGGATTATAAGTACCAATTGTTTCAATAAAACGACCATCACGTGGTGATCTTGAATCAGCAGCTACAACACGATAAAACGGTCTTTTTTTAGCGCCCATTCTTTTTAATCTTAATTTAACTGCCATAACTCTCCTCCATTTCAGTATGTATATCTTATCATAAAAAACAAACGCTGTCAACACTAATTGGTTGACAGTATATAATATTAATTTAAATTATTAATATGACAATATTTTTCTATAAAAAAGCGCCAACAAAGTTGACACTAATCGATATAATCTTCTTTAACGTCTTTATCGATTTCTTCTAAAACCTCATCGGTAACATCATCATCAAGTTCCTCCCAAGGTTCTTCATCTTCCTCGATAGCTATTTTCATTTTCGTTTCACCAACTAATTCTACACCTAATTCTTTTTCAATATCGAAATTGATAACACCATTTTCCCCAATTTCAACTTTACTACAATTAGGTTGCGACAAAGTTCTAACAATAATATCTGTATCACCGCTTAAATCAGCATTACTACGAACTTTTACATTAAACAAGTCATTGTAATCAATTTTTTTATTAACAACTGTCGTTTTAGAATCATTATCATATGAATACCAAATATTAACATCATATGATCCGTCAACGCCAATTCTATCTTTTGATTTATAACCTTTAAATTTATGATTGATTACCCAACAACCCAATACTGTCGTTGGTTGTTCTTCTGTTTCCAAGGTATAACTGTTCTTAAAATATTTTTTCCCTTTACCAACGATAGCTTTAGTAACAATTTCTTTATAAAGTGCCACTTTATCCCTCCTCACTTTAATTTATGCAAGTAAGAAGTAAAAGTTAACAAAAAAAATAGTTTTTACACTATTTTTTAACATTCAACATTGGTTAGGCTTTCACCATTGTAATCAAAACAATAACCATTAAAATTGATTTGTGAAATAACGATAATACCGTCTTTAGAAATAATCATTGAATTTATACTATCAGGTAATGATCCACTAACATTTATTTTCTCATCATTATTTAAAGCAAAACTATCTTGTTCATCTAATTTAACTACTGATCCATCTTTTAATACTTCTACATCAGTTAAACTTCCATAACGCATTAAAGCATCTTGATGCCATAACATAGCGGCTGATACAAAATTTTGAGCAGATGTTTCAGCAATCATTAAAAGTTCTTCATTAACTTCATCATTTTCTGTTTGAGCATCATCAGTTACTTCATTTTCTAAAGTATTTTCCTTATCATTGTTTTTTAAATAAGCATTAGGGCTTAAAAATAAATAATAAATCATAGCCCAAATAACAACAATCACTAAAAGCAATAAAATAATCGATGACATACCTGATTTTTTATTAGTAATTTCCGGATTTTTAATATGACCTTTTTCTTCATTAATTTTAGATACTATTTCTGTTATAGTAACATCTTCTTTTTCAAATTTAGGAAATTCGTTATTCTTTTTTTTGCTAGATGTTTTTTTACTTGTTATTTTATTGTTTTTAGTTGTTGTTTTAGAATTCTTTTTTTGACTTTCTTTAGTATTTTTGCTTTCCATATCTGGTTTTTTAATAGCATCAACATCTAATTTTTGTGTTTTTTCTAAATCAACGTTTTCATTTTCTTTTTTAGTAGTATTTTTTTTAGGCATAACATTCACTCCTATTCTATATATAGAATACCAGTAATTTGAAAAAAAGTAAAGAATTACTTTACTATTTTTCCATCTAAACTCCATGTTTTGACACTTTCAATTTTGACTTTAACAATTTTACCAATATTATCTTTAGGGGCTAAAACATTAACTAATTTCATAGTATCAGTATAACCCATTAACATATTAGGATTTTTTTCACTAACTTTTTCAAGTAAAACATCAACTGTTTTATTTAAATATTTCATATTAGCTTCATTCGAATATTTATTAATTAATTTATTTAGTTGTTGCAATCTTTGATTTTTAATTTCTAAACTAACATTATCTTTCATTTTACTAGCTGGTGTTCCTTCACGTGGTGAAAAAATAAAAGTAAAAGCTGAATCAAATTTACACTTATTAACTACATCTAAAGTATCATTAAAATCTTGATCACTTTCATTAGGAAAACCAACAATAATATCAGTGGTAATAGAAACATTAGGGATACTACTTCTTAACAAATTGTACAATTCCAAATAACTTTCTTTAGTATAACGACGTCCCATTTTTTTTAAAATCTCATTTGAACCTGATTGTAATGGTAAATGAATATAAGGTTTAACATTATCATTATTTTTAATAGCTTCAATCATATCTAAAGTAAAATCCCAAGGATGACTAGTAACAAAGAAAATTCTTTTGATATTAGTTTTTGCAACATCATTAAGTAAATTAGCCATCGTATAATCGATATCTAAATCTTTACCATAGGCATTAACGTTTTGACCTAATAAAGTTATTTCTTGATAACCTTCTTTTACTAGTTGTTTTACTTCATTAATAATATCTTTAGGTAGGCGACTTCTTTGTTTCCCTCTCGTATAAGGGACAATACAGTAAGTACAAAATTTATCACAACCATACATAATATTAACCCAAGCTTTATATTTACTTTCTCTTTTAACCGGAATATTTTCAACAATATCACCTTCAATACTCATAACTTCAATAGCTAATTGTTTTTTAGTTAAAGATTTATTTAATATTTCTGGTACATTAGCAATATTATGAGTTCCAAAAACAATATCTAACCATTTATATCGTTTCATGATTTCATCAATAACAATTTCTTCTTGAGCCATACAACCACATAATCCTACTATAATATGAGGTTTAGTTTCTTTTAAATGCTTAATTCTTCCAATCATACCAAATACTTTATTATGAGCATTTTCTCTAATCGCACATGTATTTAGTAAAATTAAATCAGCTTCTTCCATTAAAGTAGTTTCGGTAAAATGCATTTGTTCTAAAATAGCTTTAATGTTTTCAGTATCGTGTTCATTCATCTGACAACCATATGTTTTAATATAATATTTTTTATTTAAACCTAAATTTTTATATTTAGGATCTAAATGATAATTTTTAATATCAACTTTATTTTTGGTTCTAATTTTAGCTTCTTGTAAATTTGGTAACATAATAATCCCTTCATTTCTTAAAAGATAATAACATACTTTTTTTATTATTTCAATAGAAAAACTGACTAAGTCAGCTTTTTTATCTTTATTTTATCGTTTTCTTTAAAATCAATTAATTGTTTAGGTTTTACAGCAAGATATTTACTTCGTAAACCTAAATCATTAGTAATATCTTCACCAAACCAATCTGGTTTAATAAAACTATAAGCTTGAATTTCATCTTTAAATTTAACTTTGGCACTGATAAGCCCAGCTGTTTTTCCTTGATGAACATCTATTTCAGCCAATAAATTATCAGGCAAAGAAACAATATA
The DNA here is from genome assembly GCA_944368805.1 of uncultured Bacilli bacterium. Classification (GTDB taxonomy): domain Bacteria; phylum Bacillota_I; class Bacilli_A; order RF39; family UBA660; genus CALVXC01. The sequence continues at coordinate 23,140 of CALVXC010000001.1, read as the reverse complement.
ACGTTTCTTTTCGATTGGATCACCTACAAAACATTGATTAATTATATCAAATTGTTCTTTAGTCATTTCAGTTTCTTTTTTAATGACATCTTTTCCTTTTTGAATTATTTCGGCTTGGGTATATTGATTATTACATTTTTTAATTCTTACCTCATAATTAGTATTAACTTTAAGGTAATATTGTGTTATATAAATTGGTTTTAAATCATCTAAAGCAAAAGGAATTTCTTCTACTTTAAATTTTCTTATAATTTCTTTTATTTTTTTCATATAAACCTCCCAGATGTATTATACATTTTTAATTTAAAAATTTCAACTAAAAATTATGATGATTCAAATTGTGAATTATACAATTTAGCGTAAAAGCCATCTTTTTCTAATAATTGTTGATGATTACCTGTTTCAATAATATCACCTTTATCCATTACTAAAATCATATCAGCATCTTTAATTGTTGATAAACGGTGCGCAATAATGAAAGTGGTTCTTCCTTTCATAAGTTCATCCATTGCTTTTTGAATTAAGATTTCAGTTCTCGTATCAACTGATGAAGTTGCTTCATCTAAAATTAAGATTTTAGGATCAGCCAATATAGCACGAGCAATCGTTAGTAATTGTCTTTGACCTTGTGAAATATTATTAGCGTCTTCATTTAAAACCATGTTATAACCACCTGGTAGCGTTTGAATAAAGTGATGAACTTCAGCTTTTTTAGCAGCTTCAATAACTTCATCGTCGGTTGCATCTAATCTACCATAGCGAATATTTTCCATAATGGTTCCATTAAATAGCCATGTTTCTTGTAAAACCATTCCAAATACTTTGCGTAAGTCATTACGATCAAAGTCGTTAATATTATGGTTATCAATTAAAATTTGACCATCTAATACGTTGTAAAAGCGCATTAATAATTTAACCATGGTTGTCTTACCAGCACCCGTTGGACCAACTATTGCCACTTTACTACCTTGTTTAATCTTACTAGTAAAATCATGAATAACAATTTGATTTTCGTTATAACCAAATTTAACATGATCAAAAACGACATTACCTTTAATATTATCAGTAGTTACCTTGTTTTTAATTGTTTGTTCTTCTTCAACTTCTTCTAAAAATTCAAAAATACGTTCAGCTGCGGCCATCATTGATTGTAACATATTAGATACTTGAGCTATTTGAGCAATTGGTTGAGTAAATTGACGCATATATTGAATAAATGATTGGATATTACCAACAGTTATTTTACCGTTAATAGCTAAATATCCACCGACAATAGCTACCATAACATAACCTAAATTACCTACAAAATTCATAATTGGTTGCATTAAACCAGATAAAAATTGACTTTTTAAAGCTGAATCACATAAAACGTTATTGTCTTTAGTAAAACCTTTTAACATTTTTTCTTCAGCGTTAAAAGCTTTAATTACAGAATGACCAGAATACATTTCTTCAACTTTACCATTAACGTGTCCTAAATATTCTTGTTGACTTTTAAAGTATTTTTGTGATTTTTTAACTACTAACATTATTAAAACAGCTGATAGTGGTAAAACTAGTAAAGCAAGTAAAGTCATTGGTATACTAATTGATAACATCATGAAGAAAATTCCGATTAAAGTAACAATAGAAGTAATTAGTTGAATCGCACTTTGATTTAAACTTTGAGATAAAGTATCGACATCGTTAGTAATAACTGATAATACTTCACCATGATTCTTTTTATCAAAATATTTCATTGGTAATTTACCTATTTTAACTGATAATTCTTGACGCATTTTGTAAGTCATTTTTTGGGTAACACCACTCATAATAAAACCTTGGATATATGAAAATAAAGCACTTATAATGTATAAAACTAATAAAGTTAATAAAATACCAGCAATTTTTTCAAAATCAATACCACCAACACCATTTATTTTATCCATTAAACCATTAAATAATTCGGTAGTTGCATTACCCAAAATTTTTGGTCCAACAATGGCAAAGACAGTACTAGCTACAGCAAAAATTATGACAACAATTAAAGATATTTTATATTGACCTAAATACTTAAATAATTTTTTTAAAGTACCTTTGAAGTCTTTAGCTTTTTCTAAATTATGCATTCCTGGTTTTTTATTCTCCATAAGCTAATTCCTCCTTTGATAATTGTGATAGGGAAATTTGTCTATAAATATCACAAGTTTTCATTAATTCTTTATGACTACCTATCCCAACTATTTTTCCTTTATCTAAAACGATAATTTGATCAGCATTCATAACTGTACTTACTCTTTGAGCGACTATCAAAATCGTACTATCTTTAGTTTCTTTAGCTAATGATGCTCTTAATTTAGCGTCAGTTTTATAATCTAGAGCTGAAAAACTATCATCGAAAATATAAAATTCTGGATTAATAGCAATAGCTCTAGCTATTGATAAACGTTGTTTTTGACCACCTGATACATTCGTACCACCTTGTGATATCGGAGTTTCAAAACGATCTTTTTTGTCGTTAATAAATTCTAAAGATTGACTGATTTGTGATGCTTTTTCTAATTGTTCTTTGGTTAAATCATCATTACCAAAACCAATATTAGAAGCAATAGTTCCTGAAAATAAAACACCTTTTTGTGGTACGTAACCTATTTTAGAACGTAATTCTTTTAAAGGAACATCTTTAATATCAACACCATCTAAAATAATTTTACCACCTGTCACATCAAAAAATCTTGGAATTAAGTTAATTAAAGTTGATTTACCAGAACCGGTTGACCCGATAAAAGCTGTAGTTGTTCCTTTTTTTACTTTAAAAGAAATGTTTTGTAAAACGTCTTCTAAAGCGTCAGGATATCTAAAGTAAACATCTTTAAATTCAAGAGTTCCTTTTTGATTAGGATCAAAATCTTTAGTTTGTTCTTTTTCCTTAACAGAAATATCTTGATTTAGAATTTCATTAGTTCGTTTAACTGATACCCAAGCTCTTGGTAACATAATACTAACCATCGAAATCATTAAGAAAGCCATTATAATTTGCATCGTATAAGTAATAAAGGCCATTAAAGTTCCTACTTGAATATTTCCAAGGTCAACTTTACTTGCTCCTACCCAAACGATTAAAACGCATACACCGTTCATAATAAACATCATACTTGGCATCATTATCGTCATTATACGGTTAACAAATAAATTGGTTTTTGTTAAGTCTTGATTAGCTTTATCAAAACGTTTTTCTTCATGACGTTCATTAGCAAAGGCACGAATAACAGGTAAACCTGTTAAAATCTCTCTTGAAACTAAATTTAATTTATCAATTAATTTTTGAACGATTTTAAATTTAGGAAGAGCAACTGCGAAAAGAACAATGACTAAACTTAAAATTGTTAAAACAGCAACTCCAATAATCCATGACATAGAACTACCACTAACTTTTGATAAAGCACCAAAACCGATAATTGGAGCATAAACAACAATTCGTAATAACATAACTAGTAGCATTTGAATTTGTTGAATATCATTAGTACTTCTAGTAATTAGTGAAGCAATACCATAATCTTTAAATTCTTTATGAGAAAAATCCATTACTTTATGAACTACTCGACTTCTTAAATCACGGCTAAATAAAGCAGAAATTTTAGCAGCTAAATAAGTTACAATTACAGAGATAAACATAGCTAATAAAGCTAAACCTAACATTTTTAAGCCAACGTTTATAATATAATTGGTTTGTAATTTACTTATATCAATACCAATTTCTTCATATTCTACTTTCAAAGACGCAATAGTCATTTGATCGATTAGACTATCATCAATATCGGTTAATTCTTTAGAAAATTCTTGTCGAATATTGGTTAATTGACTTTTATCTAAAGTACTTAAAATATCTATAATATTCGTTTCTGAATTCATTTGTGGGAACATTTGTTTTAACTGTTCTTTTATTTTAGTATCATCGGTTGTTAAAGTAGTTAATACTAAATAAGGTATTTGAAAATTTTGTTCTAATGATTGTAACTGTTCATCAGTTAAATCATTTAAAAGATATAAGTTTTCTTTAGCTAATGATGGATATTTAGCTAAATAATCTTCATATTCCTTTTCTGATAAGTTATCTTTACTAATTAAAGAATAATGTTTTAGAATATCTTCTGTTTCTTCATCGCTAGCAAATAATAAAACATTATCTAAGGTTTCTTCTTTGATAACTTTAGGAACACTTTCTTCAATACCATTTTGACCAATACCAACATTTACTATTTTAGCTGTATAATCGGGTAATGATAAATCACACATGGCTTGAATAAATAGTAAAACAATAACAGCTATAATACCAAGGCTGTATTTTTTAAGAATTTTTAAAATTTTCTTCATTTTCATCCTCCTCATCTAATTTATTAATTATGCGTTTTAAAAATGAAAGCATTTGTTTTTTTTCTTGATTATTAAATATTTCTAAAATTTGTTTCATTCGCCTATGATGATGATTATAAAATAGTGAGGCTATTTCTAAGCCTTTAGGTGTTAAAATTACTTTATAACCACGGATCTTATTATCTTTCGTAACATATCCTTTTAACATCAAATCAGTAATGGCTCTAGTTGTATTAGCTTTATCAATTTTAATACGTTCGGTTAGTTCGTTTAAAGTAAGTCCATTACTGTTTTTATAAAGACACATTAAATGCATCCCATGCATATTACTTAAAGAATATTTTTTTAAATCAATATCGATATCTTTTTTTATTTGTTTTTTTATTTTGTCTAAATATACTGGTAGCATATCAATATCATCCATAAAAATTGCTTACTCCTTTCTTTACACCCTATCTTTTACCTCTTTTGTTTTGTCTCTTTGTTTTAACTCTTTTGTTTTGCCTCTTTGTTTTACTTATTTTGTTTTACCTCTTTTGTTTAAGTTGCAAGCGCAACATAATTAAGTATATGCTAAAACAATAATAATGTCAATCTTTTTTAAAAAAAAACTACTTGACGTAGTTTTATAATTTATACTTCTTGCATGACTACTAAAATCATTGGTCGACATTCGGTTTCTTCATAAAAATAGCTCCCTACTTTATCCCGAATTCCTGATTTTATTTTATTGAAATCAACATAGTTAGGTTTTATATTAGCTTTTACTACTTCTAACGATAATTTTTCTGCTTCTTTTATTAAATCAATATTATCTTTTACATAAATAAAACCTCTAGTCATTATTTCAGGACCAGCTAAAACTTTTTTTGTTTCTTTATCTAAAGTAACAGTAATTAAAACAATACCATTGTCACTTAATGATTCACGATCTTTTAAAACTAATTCTCCTATATCACCTACGGTTTTTCCATCAATTAAGATTTCATCAGTTTTAACAATTTCGTTAGTATCTACTAATTTACCATTTTCAAAAGTAACAACTTGACCATTTAATTTTAATAAAATATTTTCATCGGTCATGCCAATACTTTTAGCAACTTCAGCATTGGCTACTTGATGACGATATTCACCAATAACAGGAAAATAGTATTTAGGTTGCATTAAATCTAACATTAACATTAAATCTTCACTTGAAGCATGATGTGATAAATATTTTTTAGTAGGAAGATTAACTAAATTAGCTCCTGTTCTAGCAATATTATCAAATAGTTTAGCTGCTGTTTTTTCGTTACCGTCAAATACTGGTGAAGCAAATAAAATAGTATCACTTTCTTTTAATTTAACAAATTTATCATAACCTTTTATAATTCGATTTAAATTAGAAAAAGGTTTTTCACGTTCATCAGAAACGATAATTACTATATCATCATCGTTAACATGTTTGATACTGACAATTCTTTTTTTATCAAATTTTACATAACCAGCATCAATCGCATGAATTAAAATGTTTTGTAAGTTCTTTCCTAAAACGATAATATTACGATCTGTTTTGGAAACTTCTTCAAATAATTCTTGAATACGATATAATTGAGCATGTAAAACATTAAACAAAACACGTCCTTCACTACGATTTAATGTTTCACTTATAACTTGACTAATACGATGATTAGGTGAAGTAAAACCCGGTTTATCAGCATAACTAGATTCACTCATTAAGCATAAAACACCTTGTTTACCAACATAAGCTAATTTGCCGATATCAGTTTTATAACTACCAATCATTGTTGGATCAAAAACAAAATTACCGGTATAGAAAATTGCTCCGTCATTAGTGTATAAAACATAACCAACGCTTTCTGGAACAGAATGAGTTAAGTTAATTGGAAATATATAACTATTACCAACTTTCATTTTCCGATGACTTTTTATTTCGTGTAAATTACTAGTATCTAAATTTTCATTTAATAATTCTTGACGAATAATTTTAGCAGTAAAACTAGTTGCATATATAGGTAAATTAGGTAAATCAACTAAAATATCTGTCAATGCGCCCATTTGTTCATTATGACCGTGAGTAATAAATACACCTTTAATTCGGTTTTGATTTTCTTTTAAATAATCGTAATTAGGTATAATATAGTCAACCCCTAACATTTTGTCTTCAGCATATTTTAATCCGGCATCAAAGACAAATATATCTTCATCAACTTCTACTATATACATATTTTTACCTAGTTCGTTTAAACCACCTAAACTAAATATTCTTATTTTACTCATATTCCCTCCTTTCTTTGCGATTTAAATAAAAAAAGCCTAGAATAATTATAACAGAATTTGTTAAATTAGTCTAGATTCACTCAAAAAGCTTAATTTAAAAAGATAAAATCTTTTTTTACTTTTTAAGTAGTTTATAAATTTTAGGATCTTCTACTGTTTGTTCAGTAATTATTAATTCTTTAAATTTTTGATTTTCAAAAAATATTTCTTCATATGCGTATCTTAAGGTATCATTTACAACTTTGTCTAAGGATCTAGCTCCTGACTTTATTTCATAAGCCTTCATAGCTATTTTTTCAATAGCTTTATCTTCATATTCTAATTTTATACCTTTTTTCATTAACAGATTTCTATTAGCTATTAATATACTTTTATCAGAGTTTAATAAAATTTTTACTAAATCATTAATACTCAAATCATTTAACAAAACTAATTCATTGATTCGTCCAATAAATTCTGGTGATAAACCGTATTTTATAAAAGAATCAACATTAACATTTTCTTTATAAGAAGTTTTTTTATTAATTTGATTATTAAAGCCTATTTCTTTTTCAAAATCGGGTACAATTTTTGAAAAAGCTCCTGAACCAACAAATACCATTTTAGATGTATTAATACTTCCTAAATTAGGAACATAATAATCAGTTCCATCCATTATTTTTAACAAACTATCTAATACTGCTTTAGTAGCAATCGTCTCCCTTTCAATACTTGCTTTTTTATCGATTTCATCAAAAACTAAAATCCCTTTTTTAGCTTTATTTATATCTCTATCTGCGTTATCATATAGTTGTTTTATAGCTTGATCAACACTTCTTCCAACATAACCTTCTTGGGTAAATTGTGTGGAATCTAAAATAGCAATTGGCACATTTATTTGTTTAGCTATTTGCGTCAAAATTTCTGTTTTTCCAGTTCCAGTTGGACCAGCCATTAAAATATTCGCTTTCATTTTATTATCTTCAGATAAATAATGTTTTTTTAAAGCAATTAAAATTTGTTTTATTTGTTCATCTTGAGCAATTACTGTTTTAGTAATTGTATTATATAAACTAGGGCAACTTATTTTAGGAATAAATTCTTCTTGTAAAACAATTTCTTTAGTTGGTTCTTCTTTAATTTCATAATCTTCTTCTACTTCTTCATAATTTTCTTCAACATATTCATAATTTTTTTTGATTATTTCTAAATTATCAAAAGCTGTGAAAAAATCTAATTGTGGATCAATTTTATTAGTATCTCTATTATTATAATCATAAATATAACAGTCAGCTTTAAATTTATCAATAGATACTTCTAAATAAGTATGATAGCTTGATACTTCATCAAAATAATCAACTAGATAAGAATTTAAATCGATAATTTGAACGTCATCATTTTGCTTTGAAATTAAATTTTCATAAATTTGTTCTTGTGTTAAATATTCTTTAACTAATTTTTCAACACTTATAGGAAAAATATAAAAATATTGTTCGGTATTATCAGATTCTGAAATATTCGCACATTTAAATTTACAATTATCTTCAGTTATAATAATATCATTATCTATTATTCCCCTAATAATTCTAACAGGGTTTAATTTTACTCTATTAGATTGTTCTCCATAACCAAAGTTATATATTTTTTTTACTAAAACTGCTACTACTTTTTCCATTAAATCCTCCTTGTTGGTTAAATATTGTACCACATTATTTTTTAAATTAAAATATTTTAATTTAAAAATTACAAATTGTTAAAATCATATTCGATAATTGTATCAATCATATTTAATAGTTCTTGTCTATACTCTTTATTTGATTCGTTCATTAAATAAAAATGTAGATAACCATTTATTAAACACCATTTTAATGATTTACTGTTAAATGTTCCATTATTTAAATAACCTTTTAAAAATTCTTTAATATCGATTATATTATTCATAAATTTTTGATTGGGTCTTAAAATACACGCCCAAGCAATATCTTGTTCTTTAAAGCCTAAACCACTATATTCAAAATCAACAACCCCTATTATTTGCCTATTTTGCCACAAAACATTTCCATAATGAAAATCTCCATGAATAAATGTATCAAAAGTTATTTTTGGATGATTTTCTTTTAGATAATTAATTATTTTAGTTGTGTTAAAATCAAAGTTAGAATAATGTTTTTGACTAGGAATTTCATTTATAATTCGCTGTTTAGCGATATTAAAATTTTTACTAGGAATTTTATGAATAAGTCCTAATTCATTCCCATATTTTTGTAACAATTGTTTTTTAAATTTTTGATTAGTTTTAGCTTCTAATAGTTCTGATAAACGTTTACCTGATATCGGACTTAAAACTATATAATTTTTATCATTTACTTGACCATATTCATATATTTCAGGGATTTTTAAATAGTATATTTAAATTATTTATTTCTGATTTAAAATCAGCCGTTTTACTTCTTTCTATTTTTATAAAAAATCGAGTTGGAATTTCATTTCTTTGACCAATACATTCAACCACATCATTACCAGCTGGTAAATAATTAATGATTTTTTTTATTTTAATTGTTTTAAATTTTATACTAAAAGGATCGATAATTAAATCACGCCATTTTTCATATTTTAAACTCATATATCATATTTAATCTAATTATATTAGATTCCTTTCGTTCATCTTGTAATTATCATAATATTTAACAGTATAATTGTCAATAAAAATTTAAAAACCTTTATCTATTACAATAAAGGTTTTAAAAATTGACCAGTATAACTATTATTAACTTCTACTATTTGTTCAGGAGTACCAGTTGCAACAATTGTTCCTCCATTATCCCCACCTTCAGGACCTAAATCAATAATATAATCAGCTTGTTTAATAACATCCAAATTATGTTCAATAACAATAACAGTATCACCGTTATCAACAATCTTTTGTAAAATAGATAATAATTTTTTAATATCATAACTATGTAAACCAGTAGTTGGTTCATCTAAAATAAATAAACTTTTACCAGTTGGTTTTTTTTGTAACTCTTTAGCTAATTTAACTCTTCCAGCTTCACCACCTGATAATGTTGGTGCACTTTGACCTAATTTGATATAAGAAAGACCAACATCATTTAACATTTGTAATTTATATTTAATTTTAGGAAAATTTTCAAAGAATTCTAAAGCTTCTTCAACGCGCATTTCTAAAACTTGATGAATGTTTTTACCTTTAAATTTTATTTCTAAAGTTTCACTATTATAACGAGTTCCACCACAAACTTCACAAGGTACATATACATCTGGTAAAAAATGCATTTCAATTTTCTTAACACCATCACCCCAGCATGCTTCACAACGGCCGCCTTTAACGTTAAAAGAAAATCTTCCTTTTTGATAACCTCTCATCTTAGCTTCTTTAGTGTTTGTAAAAACATCTCTAATATCATCAAAAACGCCGGTATAAGTAGCTGGGTTACTTCTAGGTGTTCTACCAATTGGTGCTTGAGAAATGTCTATAACTTTATCAATGTTTTCTAAACCTTTAATTTCTTTAAATTTACCAGGTTTTTCTTTAGATTTATAAACATGGTTAGCTAAAGCTTTATATAAAATTTCATTAATTAGACTACTTTTACCACTACCACTAACACCCGTAACACATATTAAAGTACCTAAAGGAAATTTAACATTAATATTTTTTAAATTATTTTCTTTCGCACCTATTACTTTTAAAAATTTACCATTACCTTTTCGCCTGGTTTTAGGAACTTCTATTTTTTCTTTACCACTTAAATAACGGCCAGTAATACTACTTTCATTTTCCATTACTTCTTTTGGTGTTCCTTTCGCAACTACTTGTCCACCGTGTAAACCTGCTAAAGGTCCTATATCAACTAAATAATCACTAGCTAACATTGTATCAGTATCGTGTTCAACAACAACTAAAGTATTACCTAAATCACGCATTTCTAATAAAGAATTAATTAAACGATTATTATCACGTTGATGCAAGCCAATACTAGGTTCATCTAGTACATATAAAACGCCTGTTAGTCTAGAACCAATCTGAGTTGCTAATCTAATTCTTGATGCTTCACCACCTGATAAAGTACCAGCCATTCTATCTAATGTTAAATATTCTAACCCTACATTTATTAAAAACGATAAGCGTGATTTTATTTCTTTTATAATTAATTCAGATATACTTTGTTCAGTTTTAGTTAATTTTAAATTATTGATAAATTCGTATAAATCTCTAATACTTAATTTAGTTGTTTCGTAAATATTCTTTTTGCCAATTAAAACAGATAAAACACCGTCATCTAATCTAGAACCATGACAAGTATCACAAGGAAGCTCAGTCATAAATTTTTCAATCCATTCTCTAATCCAACCACTCTTTGTTTCAATATAACGTCTTTCAAGATTATTAACAATTCCTTCAAAATAATCGTTTGTTTTTCTCGTATTACCATTACTTGAAATATAATTAAATTCTAGCATTTCTTTACTACCGTATAAAATAATATCTAATTTTTCTTTAGGTAAATCTTTAATTGGTTTATTTAAATCAATATCGTAGTATTTAGCAACGGTATTTATTTGCGTATAATATATATTAGCATCTAAATTTAAAGGAACAATTCCTCCTTCATTAATGCTTAAATTACGATTAGGAATAATTAAGTCTTCATCAATCTTAAGTTTAATTCCAAGTCCTTTACAATCAGGACAAGCACCATATGGAGCATTAAAAGAAAACATTCTTGGTTCTAATTCTGGTAGTGAAAAACCGCAATCAGGACAAGCATAATTTTCACTCATTAATAACTCTTCGCCACCAATAATATCAACGACAACTTTTCCTTTAGATAATTTGGTAGCTATTTCAATTGATTCATATAACCTACTTCTAATTTCATCATTAATAATTAAACGATCAATTATAACATGAATAAAATGTTTTTTCGTTTTAGAAAGATTTATTTCTTCTGATAAATCATATTCTTTTTCGTCAATTCGAACACGAACATAACCATCTTTTTTTAAATTTTCTAATAATTCTTTAAAAGTACCTTTCTCACCATGAACTATAGGACTAATAATTCTTATTTTAGTATTTGGACTTAATTCTAAAACTTTATTAACCATCTCTTCAATACTTTGACTAAAAATTGGTTTATGATGATTAGGACAATAAGGTATACCAATTCTAGCATATAATAATCTTAAATAATCATATATTTCGGTTACAGTTCCTACAGTACTACGAGGGTTTTTATTAGTTGTTTTTTGTTCAATACTAATAGCGGGACTTAACCCTTCAATGCTATCAACTAGTGGTTTTTCTGTACCACCTAAAAATTGTCTAGCATAAGCACTTAAACTTTCGACATATCGTCTTTGACCTTCAGCATAAATTGTATCGAAGGCTAAAGAAGATTTACCACTACCACTAACACCAGTCATAACGATTAATTTATTTTTAGGTAAAGTTATATCAACATTTTTTAAATTATTTTCTCTAGCGCCTTTTATAATAATTTCATCCATCTTATCACCTACATCTTATATTATCAAACAAACGTTCGTTAGTCAAGCTTGATTAATAAAAGCGTTTTTATTATATCATTGTTAGTTAAATAAATAAAGTGGTAAAATATAGAAAAATTTATTTAAAAAAGGCTATTTTAAGATATAATCCTTTTTAAAGCTGTTCAAATTTAAAAAGTTGTCAAAATTAATATTTAATTTGACAATTATAAATAACCTTTAATTATGATAAATTATTTTATTTTTCTAGCTAACAGTTCAATATTTCGTTTAGGATCAGTACATAATTTATTATAAAGTTTAGGTTGCTTTTTTAACTCATTTAAAATAACAATGTCTTCTTTAGCAATACTAACTTGATATTTTTCCTCACTTTCAGCTACCCCTATACCATCACGACCTAGTAAATAATCAGGTTCTATTTCTAAAATTTTAACCAAATCTAAAAAATTAGCTAAAGTTGGAGTTCGACTTCCTTTTTCATAACCACAGATAGATACTTTAGTTACTCCTAGTAAATTACCTAACTCTTCTTGTGAATATCCTTTTTTAATTCTAGATTCTTTAAGACGTTTACCAATAATCATTTAACCACCTCCGTAATCAATTTGTTAACTATATTATACCATCATTCTCTATTAGCGAAACAAAATTAACTTATTGGTAACATTTTTTATTGAAATTAATTATAAGTTAATATATAATTAGTATATAGGGTGGTGATAAGATGAATACTTTAAAAGAAAGAAGAATGGCTTCAGGTTATAGTTGCCGACAAATGGCAATGAAATTAAATATCAGTAAAACTTTCTACTGGCAAATAGAAAACGATAAACGACGTATGTCATATGATATGGCAGTTAAAATCGCCGATGTGTTTAAATTAAAACCAGATGATTTATTTTACGAGCAATTCAAAAGCAAGGAAACTTAATCCTTGCTTTTAGTCGATAAAAACGTAACTTTATCAGCTACTACTTCGATAACATAATTCCTAGTTCCATCTTCTTTATCATAAAAACGTGATTGTAAACTTCCTTTGATTGCTACTAAATCACCTTTTTTACAATATTGCGATGTATTTTCGGCTGTACCTTTCCATAAAACACAAGGTATGAAATCGGTATCATATTCGCCATCGATGTTTTTGTAACTACGTGATACGGCTAAAGTTATATTAGTAACTTTGTTACCATTTTCTGTAGTTCTTAATTCTGGATCTTTAACTAATCTACCGACAATAATTGATTGATTCAACATACCAAATCCTCCTTTCTATATCAATATAAAGAATAAAAAAAAGAAAAGCAAATGATTATTTTTACTTTTCTTTTTTGTTTTCTGTTCATAAAAAGGATAAATAATTACCAAATATCAAAAAATTAGTAACATTGAATAGCAAAAAATACTATTTATTACATTTTAAATTATATTCATATTTTGTTATTTTATTGTTTTCATCTAAAGTCATTTTGACTGATGTTTCATCTTCGCAATCTTCTAAATCAGTTAAATCATAGTTTTCTAAATCTTTATCGTTTAAATCTTTTAACATACCTAAAGTAACTTCGGCAATATCGAGTCCTTTAACTTCACTCATATAAGTATTATAATAATCAGTTCCATATTCTTTTAATAATTCTTCTTGTTTTTCTTGTTTATCACAACCAGTTACATTAAATAAAGCTATACTTCCTAACGTAATAAATAATATTTTTTTTAACATATTATTCCTCCCTATCTTTAGAAAATTATATCATAAAAATATTTAAAAAGAAAGTATTTGCTTAAAAATAATTTTTAAGTAAAGCATTTAATTCAACTGCATACTCCATCGGTAATTCTTCTTTAAAACGATCTAAAAAGCCAATGATAATTAATTCTTTAGCCTTTTCTTCATCTAATCCTCGACTCATTAGATAAAATAACTGTTCTTGACTTATTTTAGAAACAGTGGCTTCGTGATTAATATTAGATGAACTATTATTGATGACATTCTTAGGAATTGTATCACTTTTAGAACTATCATCGATGATAATAGTATCACATTTAATAGTGCTTTTAGAATGATGAGCTTTTTTACTAATTGTAACATTTCCTCTATATGATGCATTTCCTCCTTTAGCTGCTATTGATTTACTAATAATATTGCTTTTAGTATAAGGAGATAAATGGATCATTTTAGCTCCAGTATCTTGAATTTGATCAGTTGAAGCTACAGCGATGGAAATACAATTGCCTGTGGCGTTATTACCATTTAAAATACAACATGGATATTTCATATTAACTTTTGAGCCAATGTTTCCATCAATCCATTCCATCGTTGCATTTTCTTCTACAATGGCTCTTTTGGTAACTAAATTATAAACGTTATTTGACCAGTTTTGAATTGTTGTATAACGACATTTAGCGTTTTTCTTAACATAGATTTCAACTATAGCAGCGTGTAACGAATCAGTTGTATAAGTAGGTGCGGTACAACCTTCCATATAATGAATATCACTACCTTCATCAACGATAATTATGGTACGTTCAAATTGTCCCATATTTTGACTATTGATGCGAAAATAACTTTGTAAAGGTCTTTCAATTTTGGTATATGGTGGAATATAAATAAAGGTGCCACCACTCCATACAGCTCCATTTAAAGCTGTGTATTTATTTTCATCATATTTAACTAAATTATTAAAGTATTGTTTAAAAAGTTCCGGATGTTTTTTTAAAGCTGTATCGGTATCACAAAAAATAACGTTTTTTTCTTCTAATTCTTCAATCATATTATGATAAATTACTTCACTTTCATATTGAGCCCCAACTCCAGCTAAATATTTTTGTTCAGCTTCGGGTAGACCAATTTTATCAAAAGTATCTTTTATTTCTTTAGGAACTTCTTCCCAATTATTTTTTACATCGTCAATTTTTTTATAATAAGTTATTTCATCAAAATCTATTTTTAATTCTGGCCCAAAGTTAGGATTATTTAACTCGATAAATTTTTCGTAAGCTTTAAGTCTAAAATCACGCATCCAATTGGGTTCGCGTTTTATTTTAGAAATTTCTTTAACTCGTGTTTTGTTTAAACCTTTTTTCATTATATCATCATTCCTCGTCATTATAATATCGTTTCTGAACATATTTATGAATAGCAATAATTTTACCAGTGTTTTCATCTTTAATTCTTTTATTTAAAATAGAAATGTTTTCGTCTAAATTTTTGTTAATGTTTTGTTTGATT
This sequence comes from uncultured Bacilli bacterium, assembly GCA_944368805.1. Lineage (GTDB taxonomy): Bacteria > Bacillota_I > Bacilli_A > RF39 > UBA660 > CALVXC01. The sequence goes on along the minus strand of CALVXC010000001.1, from coordinate 7,761 downwards.
TGTAAAGGAAAATCATCATAATCAAATTCTGTTATTTCTAAAATAATGGGAATATTATCAGGCATACTAGCTTTACATATAAAAAGACTAGCCAAAAAATCTTCCATATTATAAAGATTAAAAATTTCACTTGTAATAGCATCTATTCCAATATGATTATACTCTTCGTTACAAATTAAAATACGATAATTATCTTGATTTTTAGGTATTATAAGTTGATCATTTTGTTTAATACCTAAAAATCCTACATAAAATTTAATTTGAGGTTTCATTTAATTTATCGACTACTTTCTTTATTCCCCACCATGGTAATAAGGCACACTTTTTACGGTTAGGTTGTTTAGCAATGTCTTCATAAACTATAGCTTGTTTTAATATTTCTTTATCGTATTCTTGTTCATCGATCATTTTATCAAAATTTTCATATATTTTTTCAACTTCTTTTAAGGTTTTACCGATTAAAGTATCGATCATAATCGAAGTGGAACTTGTACAAATAGCGCATGCTTCACCATCGAATTTAATATCTTTAATAATTCCGTCTTCTACTTTAACCATTAAATCTATCTCATCAATACAGCTTTGATTATTCATATTAATGTTTATATATTGATTATTTTCAATTAGTCCTTTGTTAACAGGATTTTGATAATGTTCTAAAATAATACTGCGTTTTAAGCTTGAATCCATAATATCACCTTTTCATTGTTATTATAATACTTAATTATTAAAATGGCAAGAAAAAATACTCTAAATTAAGAGTATTAAATAGATTCAACAATTAATTTGATAGCTGTCCGTTCTTCACCTTCAATCGTAATATCAGCGAAGGCTGGAATGCAAACTAAGTTTTTACCACTTGGGGCAACAAAACCACGTGCGATAGCTATGGCTTTAATGGCTTGGTTTAAAGCACCAGCTCCAATTGCTTGAATTTCGACTGATCCTTTTTCTCTAAATACATTAGCTAAAGCACCAGCAACTGAATTAGGATTTGATTTAGTTCCTACTTTAAGTGTTTCCATATGTATTAATTCCTCACTTTCTACATTAAAATATATGAGGATAAAATAATTTTTAGACTAATAATTATTTTAAAAAATTGACGTTAATTAGTTTTAAATTTATCTAATATTCGCTTTACCATTAATGATTTGGTTGGCTAAACTACCAACACTTAGACAAGAACCAACTGATAGTTTTTTTATTTTAGGGTGACTCCAGGGCATTGAATAGCCATTATATTCACCTATCATGCGCTGATCATTTAAATAATCGCCAATTGTATAAACTTCACAGGCTTGGCAATCTTGTTTCATCATGCTTACTGTATTAGCTTTATCATTTCCTTCGTTATAAATGTATTTAATTAATCTACCACTATGATTAATGCTAGAAATTGATTTTAAGTAGTTTTTTAAATCTTGTAATTGTTCACGGTCATTTAATTTAGTTAAATAAAAATTTAATATATATTCAATAGTAATGTTTTTGTTTTGATCATTAATAATTAATGGTTCTATATTTTTGACCATTTTAAAGTCATTAGTGATGTTTTCAATTAAATTTTTATTGTGATCACTAATGTTTGAACTAAATAAAACGTTATTTTGATTATCGAACAATACACCACCATTAAAACAGCTAAGATAATCATATGGAATTTGATAATATTTTATTTTTTTCATAATCCACTGATGACTTCTAGCGGTTGCAATAGCAAATTTATGTCCTTCTTTTCGTAACTGTATAATTTTTTTAATATTATGTTGCATAATAAAATCGTTAATATATAATGTAAGATCGTAATCGCTTACTAATAATTTAGTCATTTTCTTCACCTCGAGTAGTAATACTATACCATATTTTGTTTAGTATGCCAAATTATTATAAATTTAACTTAATTTATTTAATTTAATAATTTACTTTAATTATTATAATAATATGTTAGTTAATAAATAAATTTTGTTTAGTTTTTTTAATATTTATATATTTTATAAGAAGTATTTATTAATTTAAAAAAATTATGAAATAAATCCATAATTTCTATTTTATTTGTTTTATATATATTACTTACCGGTTTTTTTAACATCTATTAAATTACTATAGTATTCTATTTTACCTGATAAAACATCATCATAAAATTGTTGTTTCCAATTTATATAATCGATATTTTTTTGGATTTTATCAAGTTCGGTGTATAATTTTTTTTCTTTATATCTAATATTTCTTTACGTTTTGGTATTGTAGATTGTCCTTCTAGACATAATTTTAAATATTCTTTCATTTCGATAATACTCATACCACAATTCTTTAAACAAGATAAACTATTAATCCAAGCTACGTTATTATCGTCAAATATTCGGTAGTTATTTTTGTCTCTTTTAACGTTTGGAATCAATCCCTCGTTACAATAGTACTTTATAGTATCATAAGAAAGTCCAGTTTTTTGACCTACTTCTTTCATGGTATACATATTTTTCACCTCTTTTGATCTTTAATACTTGATCGGGAGTAACTCTCGTCGTTTATAATTTAATTGTACTAAAAAATAAAGTTTTAGTCAATAAAGGAAGGAGTATTTTAATGAAACATAAAATTTTAGTGGCTTTTTATTCAAAAGCTGGTGAAAATTATAATGTTGGTAATGTTGAAACTGGTAATACTGAGATAATGGCTCAAAATATTGCTGAACTTGTGGCAGGTGATTTATTTAAAATTGAACCTATAACGCTATACCCTGATAATTATGAAAAGGCAACTATAATAGCTAAAGAAGAACTGATAACTAATAAAAGACCAGAAATAAAAAATACTATTACTAATTTTGAAGATTACGATATAATTTTTCTTGGTTATCCTATTTGGTGGGGAACTTATCCGATGATTATAAATACTTTTATGGAAAGTTATAATTTTAATGGTAAAACGATTATTCCTTTTAACACACATGAAGGAAGTGGATTGGCTAATACTTATCAAGAGATACGTCAAAAATTAGGCAATTGTAAAGTGTTAAATGGACTTGCTATAAATGGTAAAGCAGCTAGAAATAGTTTTTCAAAAGAAACTATAAAAAATTGGCTTATGAACTTAAATATTAATTAATAGTGATATTTTGAATATTAATTTATATTATTTTTTATAATAAAATTTTTAATAAATTTATCATTTTTTCTGTTTTTTAGATATGCATATCCAAATATATTAAATATTATTGCTCCTATAAAGTTTACTATTAAATCTTTCATAGTATCATTAAGCCCAATATCTAAATATCCATTTAAGTTAACTAATTGCTTGTTATTTTCATCATATAAAACCGTATATTTTATATCATCTATTGATACAACTTTATTATTATTATCTAGTTTTGTTGTATAAATTTCGTTTATATATTCATCTTTTTGCATATCGTAATTAAAAGTTTTATCCATTCCGTATTCAAAAAACTCCCAAATAACACCAACTGTCATAGAAAAACAAAACGAAAACAAACAAAGATATATAGAAGACAGTTGAATGCTTTTTAGTTTATCGTTCAAAATGTCGAATAATGAAAAACCAATTGCAGCCATTAAGAAGCCATTTAAGGTATGTAAAATGGTATCCCAAAAAGGAATAATTCCATAAAAGTTATTAACTTCACCAAGTATTTCAGCTGAAAAAACAAAAATCATAATAATTATTTCTAAAGTGTTTGGTAAATCTATTTTTAATTTATGTTCAATTATAAATGGTAAAAATAATAAGATTAATGTAAGTAAACATAATAAAACATTTTCATATTCTCCTCTTATGACTTGTAATATTAAACATAGAATAATTAATACTCTTAATAACAGATATATAATAATTTTACCCTTATTTTCTTTAAATTCTGTTTTAAGTTTTTTAACTCTATTTTTCATTTTACTACATCACCACTTTTATATTTTTTATAAGATTATTTTATTCAATGTTGAATTTATTAAGTTTTTTACATTTTTAATTATTATTTAATTAATGTCATATTTTTCTAAATGGATCAATACTTTATATAATTTCTTCTATTTTATTTTTCCATACATCAGCAAATCCATCTGTGATGGCTTTCTGATATAAATCTTCATTCATATAATCGTACTCACAGATAGCAAAATCTAATTCATAGTTTTCTTCATCTATTGAATAACTTATAATGCTCAATACTTTATTGAGTTTAAAATTATACATAAATACATTGCTGATAAAGTCTATAAATTCAATATTATACTTTTCTTTTGGAAGAGAAATAAATAGTAAATTATGATTATCACTAATAATATAACTATTCCAGTACATTTCTTTTGAAAATCCTTTTTTTATAATTATATCTAATCTATCAATAAGGCAATATATTTCCTTAGCATAAAGACTACTTAAAAATTTTATAAATATTTTGTATTGTTCTTTATTATTTATACAATGTTTTTCAAATAATGATAAATAGTTATTAAAGATACTTAATTTATCAATGTTTTCGTTAGAATAATCTAGTTCATACTTCTCAATATAAAAGCTTAACATTGCATTTTCATTTATATTTTTTCCAACTATAGTTCTTTTTTCATTTTCATATATTAGAATATTATTATTGGAATATGCTATTCTTTCGTTCAAATATCTTATCATTTCCATTGGTGATATTAAATGTTTACACATTGTTTCAAAGTCTTTAATATTAAAGATGTTAATTTTAAGATTTGATGATTTACTCTCATAACTTCGTTGATATTTTATATTTTCATTACCTATATCAAATATAATAATTGGAACTATGGTGCATTTATCTATATTATCTAATATGTCTGCATTCTCATCTTCTTTAAAATTTATTTTCTTAATTATTTCTTGCACTGATATTTTAATTTGATTTTTAGCTACTTTGTAAACCTTATTATTCAACCAATTTTCTATATTATTAGATGTATTTGTTGCTTTTTCTTTGATTTGAATAGTTAAAATATAATCGTCTACTCGCATCAAAACATCGGCGAGTTCTTTTTCTTCTTTTTTATCTGTAATATATAATAAATTGCTTTTTACTAATTCTTTAAAAAAATATAAATTTCCTAATTCTTTACATATTTCTTCTGATTTTGTCATTTAATTCTCCTTTTCATAATTAAAAATTGTTTGTTCTATTATAGTAGATACATCATCAATATAGTTATCAATATCTTCAATATATTCCTTTTCAGTAATTTTAAAAATTTTATTTGTTAATCCTAGATACATATCATTCTTATTGAATTCATTAGCACTTATTTCATTATAAATGTCATAGTGAAATATTTTATTTCTAAACTTTTTATCGTTTAAATAATCGTACTTTTTAAGTATAGTTAATATTGAAATCAATCCATTTTTTTCAGTAATTTTATACAAATTGTTAAAAGTTCTACTAAAGACAATATATGCAATTCTATATTTTAGACTATTTGAAATACTAAATTCTCTAATTAAGCATTTATAGTAATTTAGTGAGCAAAGAGCATTAAGAAGTAAAAGACAATAATTAACTTCTAAATCACATTTAAATAAATTATTTTGTTGGTAATATACATTATAATCATTATTAAATATGGTTTCATTTATGTTCAAATTAACTTTTTTATCATTTCCATCAATTTGATTTAAGATTTTTATTATTAATGAGCCTACTTCTTTTCCAATTTCAAATGTTTTGGAAGAATCATATTTTCCATTAGTTATAATTATTTTTTTATTATCTATTTCGTCTAGAAAAGTGTTATCAATAATTTTTCCTTTATATAAAGTTATGCCTATATTATCAATTAATCTTGGAAATAGAATTTTTGCTATTGGATTGCATAAGCTAGAAAAATAATCATATTTTTCTTCATTTAGTTTTGTTATATTTTTAAGCATCTCATCATAAGAACTATCATATGGTTTAATTCTTGCTCGTGATGATTTTAAACTGCTTTTAAATTTATAAGTAATACTTAAGTTTAAATCATTTTCTACATAATTTAAAGCTTCAATAACTATAAGTATTAAATAACAATTTATTCCTAATGAAAGTTTAGAAGAATCTTTATTTTCTTTTAAAGCCTTTATTATACCTAACATTTCTTCTAATTCTCTTTTAACTAACATTGTATTTGCTTCTTTTATTTCATTCATATTTATATATCCTCACAAAAAAAGTATCATTCTATTGAATGATACGAAATCTATTATAATTATAGCATATTTTTTAGAATTAGTCTTCATTATCAATGATTTTTTCTAACTCAATTCCTATTTTAGCAACTACACCAACTACTAAAGCATTTCCCATCATAAAATATCTTCTTTTATCGGTCATACCTGTATTAGTCCAATTATCTGGGAATCCATTTATTCGCTCACATTCAAGTGGAGTTAATAATCTTAATTTACCAGTTTTATAATCTTCTATAACATGAGACATTCTACTTAATCCACTTTCTGATGTTAGCATAGTTCTAGCTGGTGCTTCAAGATTATCTGGGAATGCCATAGCACCCTCAGAATACATATAAGGGTCTCCATTTGGTTTAGTTCTTGGAATTCTCTTGCTACCTTTAAGGTATCTAAATTTTTCTATTTTTTCATCTGATAAGAAATATTTATCAGCAACTTCTTCAGTTTCTCTAATTTTCTTTAATGGATAAATATCATTGCAATCAGATTCCATTTTAGCTGTATATATTTTTCCATCACACATTACACCAGCATTATAAAATTGTGTTTGAAAATTGTCACTTACATCTGCTAAATCTTTATACATTGATTTAGAGACATTCGCCATATTATAATCAAGTTCTTCTTGCTTAACTGGAAATTGTTTTGCAAAGATTCCATCTTTAACTATAATATCTTTCATATTTAGTTTTTTTATTTGTTCATAATACTTAGTAGATTTATGGTAAGCAACTATATAAGTTCTTCTTCTTTTTTGTGGTTCTCCGTATTCACCAGCATTTATTACCCGCCATTGAACTGCGTAACCATTGTCATATAAACTTCTTAAAATCATTCCAAAATCTCGTCCTCTTTGACTAGCTGGAGAAAGTAATAATCTATCTACATTTTCTAAAAATAGAAATGGTGGTTTCTTTGCTTTAATAGTATCAACTATTGCCCACCAAAGAACTCCTTTTTTACCTTTAAGACCTTTGCTACCAGATAAAGTTCTAGCAACTGAATAATCTTGACAAGGAAATCCACCAACTAGTAAAGTGTGATTAGGAATTTTTTTCTTATCAACTTCAAATATATCGACATTAGAAACATCATCACTACCAAATCTTTTAGCATAGCATTCATAAGCTTCCTGAGATTTAGTTGCAGGTTCCCATTGATTAGCCCATACAAATTTCCAATTACCATTTTCACTTACTTTTTCATTCTTTAATTCTACTTTATTTAAACCGCATCTGAATCCACCGACACCAGCGAAAAGTTCAATTACTGTCTTTTCCATGCGTACTACCTCCTGACATTGTGTAAATCTCATAAATATATTATAATATTTTTAGATTAAAAGATCAACTTTTAACAATATTTATTATATAATATTAGATAAAAAAGATCAACCTTACATAACTATTTTACAGCATTTTTATCGTTATGACAAGATCGAAAGGAGCAAAAAATGGAAAAAACTTATACATCTGAGATTTTTTTCTAAACGCAACCCCTTTTTTATAAAAGGTTGCATTTAACTAAGAAAATTCATATAGTTGCGTT